>NZ_JBQOUY010000011.1:0-79642 GCF_052216985.1 Acidaminococcus nyctereutis | reverse complement strand
TTCTCCTTTCAGTTCTTCGTGGTGGTTGAGGTGAAATGTAGCTTAGATATGTCTTTATTTTATCGTAAGACAAGGGGTCTTGTGAACAGGAATGTCCACAAGACCCCAACATTTATTATAGAACCTTAATTTAGCAAGGAGGAGAAATAAAGACGTCAGACCGGCCCTTTGGGCCTTTCAGATGTCTGATGTCAGCTTGTCTGTGATAAAGCAGGCCGGACCTTCATCTAATCCGAACAAAACTTGACGTCTGACGTCTCAAGGCCCCTTTGGGGCCGTTTCTGACTTCTTCTTCGGCGTGAGGCGTGAGACTGAAAAACGGCCCTCCTTTGGGGAGAGCCGTTTTTGCGGTTCTGATGGAATGATCAGAAGGTTACGGTCAAATCGGACCATAGAGTGCGGGCGTGTTTGCCAGCAAATTCCCCTGCATCCCCATTCTTATCCTTCAGATCATAGTATTCTACAGTAGCAATCATGTTCTTGGCCACTGCCAGTTTGCCACCCACCATGTAGCCTTTGAACCCAGTGATCGGGAACAGATAGTAGTCACCATTCATGGTATGGGCAGCTACCGTCTGGGCACTTTGATCATAGTATTTGGCATACAGGCCCCAGCTGCCAGGCTTGCTGTTTTCAGCCCCGGCATAGTTCAGGCCGAATACATATCCGTCATCATCCGGATCGACACCCGTCCAAGATTTTACTGCGTCAGCCTGATCCGCGTCGCCTTTTAAGTACATGGCGCTCACATTCCATTTTCCGGCGGTATAGTCGGCGCCTACAGTCCAAATCTTATTGTCAGATTTCGCCAGATGAGGATATCCAACTACAGAACCGAAGTCCTGTTCATTGATTTTCGTATAGGTGGCTTCTGCGTGCAGGTTGCCCCAGTTGCCGCCCAACGCAGCATTCCAATAGGTATCCCCAACCGAATCATTCTTATCCGTGTTCCAACCATACCGGCTATTATTGGCCAACTTACCCCAAGCAGCAGAGAAATAGCCTTGGCCGAACTTCACACCAGCACGGACAGCATCGGCCCGGTCATCAAATACATTCCCATCAGCGATGAAATCGTTGAACCGTCCGGCAGTGATATCCACAACCCCGATGTTCCCGGTCAAATAAGCTCTCTGGAATTCCGTATCACTATCCCCAGATTCGTTCTTGCCTTCCAGGTTCTGCATATTCTGGAGCATCCCAACATAATGCCAGTTGTCGTTCACTTCGCCGGTGAAGAACAAACGGGACCGGAGTTTGGTATCAGAACGATCTGCCACGCCTTCGTCATTGGCAGCTTTTACTCGTCCGCCGCTGGCAGCTCTATGATGGAACCGGAAGTTCCCGGTGATTTTTACATTGTCCGCGTTCTTTTCCAGTTTGGCCACCCGGACGCCCAGGTTATCCAGTTCATCCGCGAATTCGCTGACCAGTTTGTCATCGGCTCCGATAGCGCCTTTGGCCAGGGCCTTGGCCACGATCTGGGCCATTTCGTATCGGGTCATGGTCTTATCACCCTTGAAGGTCCCATCAGGATAGCCATCGACGACGCCGGCAGCAGCCAGTTTGGCTACAGCGCCGTATGCCCAGTGGCCGGCGGGCAGATCGGAGAAAGGATTGGCTGCGAAAGCGGTGGCACTGACACCCAGTGCCATGGCCATGGCAAAGACTAGAGATTTTTTCATTGGAGAGTCCTCCTGAAGTTTATTTTTATCCAGGCAGTCCTTTCCACTTTCCCCATTTTCGCGAGTCTCCTTGTTTCCTCTGGTTCTGGGTAAAGCTTTCCGGCACTGACCGGGATAAAGCGAGTATGAATCTACGTGTGAATTTTGTGTCATCTTGCATATTTGTAACATATTTTGCGAAAAATGGCAATATGGTGAAATCAAATTTGTAGTATAAGATAATTATTGTATATTTTATTACAAAAAAAGAAGCCCGGTCGACAGTTTCCCATCGACCAGACTTCTCCAGTTCATCAGTATATGTCAGGATGAAATGGATCAGAAGGTTACGGTCAGTTCGGACCACAGGGTGCGGGCATGGCTGTTATCCAGGTCGCCGCCCTTGCCTTTCAGGTCATAGTATTCCACCGTAGCCACCATATTCTTGGCTACCGTCAGGTTGCCGCCCACCATATAGCCTTTGAAGCCGTAGGTATCGAACATAGTGTAATCCCCGTTCATGGTGTGGGCCAGAACGGTAGGAGCGGACTGGTCATAGTATTTGGCATACAGGCCCCAGGTCCCCGGTTTGCTGGTTTCAGCACCGGCATAATTCAGGCCCACCACATAGCCGTCATCATCCGTCCCGCTTACTTTATCGATGTAGTCATTATCGCCTTTCAGGTACATGGCATTGATATTCAACTTACCAGCCTGGTAATCGGCCCCCAAGGTCCAGATCTTGTCATCCCCCTGCATGCCCATGGCTTTTACATCATCGGCTTTCAGGTAAGTTGCTTCTCCGTGCAGGTTGCCATAGTTGCCACCCAATACAAAGGCATAGAAAGTATCTGCAGCGGATTGGTTCTTATCTTCCTCTGCCGTCCAGCCATAGTTCACATCGTTGGCCAGTTTGCCCCAGGCTGCATCGAAATAGGTCTTGCCGAAGTTGATCCGGCCTTCGATGGCATCGGCCCGATCATCGAATACGTTCCCATCGGAGAAGAAAGCGTTGTAACGGCCTGCGGTCAGGTTCACAGCCCCGATATTCCCGCTCAGGTAGGCTCTCTGGAATTCCGTGTCACTATCCCCGGATTCATTCTTTCCTTCGAAACTCTGGATATTCTGGATCATGCCGGTATAATGCCAGTTGTCGTTCACCTCGCCCGTGAACCATAGACGGGACCGGAGGGTGGAACCATGGTCATTTCCACCATAAGCAGCCTTAGCAGCGCCGCCTCTGACCGTATAGGTGGCATAACGGGCAGCCCCGGTGATCTTTACATTGTCCGCGTTCTTTTCCAGTTTGGCCACCCGGACGCCCAGGTTGTCCAGTTCATCCGCGAATTCGCTGACCAGTTTGTCATCGGCACCGATAGCGCCTTTGGCCAGGGCCTTGGCCACGATCTGGGCCATTTCATAACGGGTCATGGTCTTGTCACCCTTGAAGGTGCCGTCAGGATAGCCATCGACGACGCCGGCAGCCGCCAGTTTGGCCACAGCGCCATAGGCCCAATGGCCGGCAGGCAAATCGGAGAAGGGATTGGCCGCAAAAGCGGTAGCGCTGACGCCCAGGGCCATGGCCATAGCAAAGACAAGAGATTTTTTCATTGGAGATTCCTCCCAGAGTTTATTTTTATCCAGGCAGTCCCTGCTCCGTCCTTCCCTTCCCGCGAGTCTCCTCGTTTCCTCTGTTCCAAGAAAAGCGTTCCAGTGCCTGACCGAGATAAAGCCTGTGTGAAAAGCCTGTTACAATTTATAAAATTACCATATTTTGCATAGTAATGCAATGAATCCAGGCTTCTTTTGGGTTTTAAGAAGAAAATTGTATAGTCCAGTACATTTTTTTCAAAAAGACGGCTCCTGCAGAAGCCGTCTTTTCAGCCACTATCAGAAAGTCACCACGATCTGCGACCACAAAGTCCGGCTGTGGTCGCCGTCTTTGATCTTCAAATCATCATTGGCGTCCCGAGTCTTCAAATCGTAATATTCCACCTTGGCCACCATATTCTTGGCCACCGTCAGATTGCCGCCCACCATCCAGCCTTTGAAGCCGGCAGGACCGAAGGAGCTATAATCCCCGCACATGGTATGGGCCACGTAAGTAGCGCCGCCCTGGTCATAATACTGGGCGTACAGGCCCCAGCTCCCCGGTTTGGCGGCGGTAGCACCTTTGTATCCCAGTTTGGCCACCCAGCCGTCATGGTCCGGTTCCACACCGTGCACCCATTCATCGGCATCCCCGTGGAGGTACATGATGCCCCCATTCCATTCCCCGACCTTGTAGTTGGCGGCAGCAGTCCAGATGTTGTTGGATCCGGTCACCCACTCGGTTTTCAGGTCTTTGATATGGTAATAACTGGCTTCCAGGTTCAGGTTGCCCATGTCGCCGCCCAGTACAGCCTGGGTGAATTCCCCGGCTTTGGAGGCTCTGGCCTTGGCTTGTTTTTCCTTATCGGTTTCATTAAGGCCGGTCCAGCCATAAGTGCTCTTGTTGGCCATTTTCCCCCAGGTAGCGCCCAAATAAGCCTTCCCGAATTTGGTCTTGGCGTTGATGCCGTCCACCCGGGTATCGTAGATATTGCCGTCCCCATAGAATGCGCCATAGCGGCCTGCGGTCACATTGATGGTTCCAATGTTCCCGGTGAGGAAGGCCCGCTGGAAGTCCGTGTCGCTGTCTCCAGAATCGTTCTTGCCCTTGTTGTTCCACTGCTGTTCGTTCTGGATCATCCCGGTATAATGCCAGTTGTCGTTCACTTCCCCGGTGAAGAAGAGACGGGACCGGGTCTTGGTGACGCTGCTCCGGCCCCGGTCCCCCGTAGTATGGACATAGTGGGTCCGGATGTTCCCGGTGACTTTGACATTGTCTGCGTTTTTCTCCAGCCGGGCCACCCGGACACCCAGATTGTCCAGTTCGTCGGCAAATTCGCTGACCAGCCTGTCATCGGCGCTGATGGCCCCTTTGGCCAGGGCCTTGGCCACAATCTGGGCCATTTCATACCGGGTCATGGTCCGGTCGCCCTTGAAGGTGCCATCAGGGTACCCATCCACCACGCCGGCAGCCGCCAGCTTGGCCACGGCGCCGTAGGCCCAGTGACCGGCAGGCAGATCGGAGAAGGGGTTGGCGGCAAAAGCAGTAGCGCTGACACCCAGAGCCATAGCCATAGCAAAAACTAAAGATTTTTTCATGGGAGATTCCTCCTGGAGTTTATTTTTATCCAGGCAGCGCCATCCTCTTCCACGAAACGGAGTTTCCTTGTTGCCTCTGTTGCTGGTGAAAGCTTTCCGGCCGCTGACCGGGATAAAGCGGGTACGATTCTTGTTTCAAATGGTATATTTTATAATTCATACTTTTATCATATTTCTGAAAAAATAGCAACCCGTATATTCATTCTTCATGACATAAGTTATTTCTTGTATGATTTGTTACATATATAAAAAGACGGTTCCCGAAGGAACCGTCTTTTGGGTGATTCTGAAATTAGAAGGTAACAACCATCTGAGACCACAGGGTCTTGTTGTGATCGCTGGTGGAACCTTTGTCTTTCAAGTCATAGTATTCAACCTGAGCTACCATGTTCTTAGCCACGGTCAGGTTGCCGCCGACCATCCAGCCTTTGAAGCCGTCCGGACCGAAAGCATCGTAGTTGCCGTTCATGGTGTGAGCGATATAGGTAGCGCCGCCCTGGTCATAGTATTTACCGAACAGGCCCCAAGAACCAGCTTTGGCAGCTTTGGCACCCTTGTAAGCCAGTTTGGCAACCCAGCCATCGTTGTCGGGTTCTACACCGTTAACCTTATCATCGGCATCGCCGTGCAGGTACATAGCGCCAACAGTCCAGTCACCAGCTTTGTAGGTAGCAGCAGCGGTCCAGATGTTGTCTTTGCCAGTCATCCAAGCAGTCTCGATATCTTTTGCATGGATGTAGTTAGCTTCCAGGTTCAGGTTGCCGATGTCGCCGCCCAACACTGCCTGAGCAAATTCGCCGGCTTTAGAATCCGTCTTGGTGCTCCAGCCATAGGTATCCAGGTTGGCCAGTTTGCCCCAGGTTGCGCCGATGTAGGTAGCGCCGGTCTTCACGTTGGCGTTTACAGCATCAACACGGGTATCATAAACGTTGCCTTCAGCATAGGTGCCGTTGTACCGGCCGGCAGTCATGTTCACCACGCCGATGTTACCGGTCAGGTAGGCGCGCTGGAAGTCGGTGTCGTTGTCACCGGAGTCATTCTTGCCTTTGTTGTTCCACTGCTGTTCGTTCTGCAGCATCCCAACATAATGCCAGTTGTCATTCACTTCGCCGGTGAAGAACAGACGGGACCGAGTCTTGGTCACGCTCTTCTTGCCATAGTCGCCAGTGGTATGAGCATAATGGGTACGGATGTTCCCGGTGATCTTTACGTTGTCAGCGTTCTTTTCCAGTTTGGCAACGCGGACACCCAGGTTGTCCAGTTCATCAGCGAATTCGCTGACAAGTTTGTCATCAGCACCGATAGCGCCTTTGGCCAGAGCCTTGGCAACGATCTGAGCCATTTCATAACGGGTCATGGTCTTGTCGCCTTTGAAGGTGCCATCAGGATAACCGTCAACTACGCCGGCAGCAGCCAGTTTGGCAACAGCGCCGTAAGCCCAGTGGCCAGCAGGCAGGTCGGAGAAGGGGTTAGCAGCAAAAGCAGTAGCGCTGACACCCAGAGCCATAGCCATAGCAAAAACTAAAGACTTTTTCATAGGATATTCCTCCTTCGGAATGTCGGAGTGGATTCCCTGGGAACATCTGGCTGACTTCTGCCGCGAGTATCCTTGTTTCCTCTGGTTCTTTCAGCGTTCCGTCCCTATGGAATTCACAATGCTATTGTGACAACTCTTTGTCACGTGCTTATTTTACCACAAGATGACAGAAAAGCGCAAATATGTGAAATCTTTTTGACAATGATTTACAATTTTATTTGTTTTTGTTTTGAAATTTCATAGTTTTATCGTTTAAGATTAAATTTGTAGTAAATAAAAAGGACGATTCCGAAGAATCGTCCTTTTTATATTGGGTTTGGAATTAGAATGTCACGACCATCTGAGACCACAGGGTCCGAGCATGGGCATCGGATTCCTTGCCCTTCAGGTCATAGTATTCTACCTGAGCCACCATATTCTTGGCCAGGGTCAGGTTGCCGCCCACGTTATAGCCTTTGAAGCCTTCCCCGTTGAAGGAATCCCACAGGCCGTTCATGGTGTGGTAAATCATGGTCGGAGCTCCCTGATCATAGTATTTAGCGAACAGGCCCCAGCTGCCAGGTTTGGAAGCGGTGGCGCCTTTGTAACCCAGGGATACCACGTAGCCGTCATCGTCGCCATTGGTGTATTTGCTGTTCTTCAGGGTATCGTCGTCACCCTTCAGGTACATGGCACCGATCTTGAAGTCACCGGCTTTGTAGTTGGCCCCCACGGTCCAGATCTTGTTGTCCCCGGTCAGTCCATTGTCGATGTACGGGTTCAGATCGTCCGCCTTGGTGTAGGTGGCGGCCAGGTCCAGGTTGCCGATATTGCCGCCCAGTTCTGCATTCCAGAACTTGTCAGCTACGGAATCATCCTTGGTCCATTTCCGGCCGGCGATGGTCCCCATATCACCGTTTGTCCAGCCATAGGTATCCTTGCTGGCCATTTTGCCATAGGCAGCGCTTACATAAGCCTGGCCAAAAGGAACCTTGAATTGGACAGCATCCACCCGGTCATCGTACACATTACCTTCGCCGATAGTCTTGTTGAACCGGCCGGCCTGGATGTTCCAAACGCCGATTTTGCCGTCCAGGTAAGCTCTCTGGAAGGAAGTATCAGAATCCCCGGATTCGTTCTTGCCCTGGAAATACTGGTTGTTTTCCAGCATGGAAACGTAATGCCAGTTGTCATTGACTTCCCCGGTCAGGAACAGACGGGTACGCAGGCGGGACTGAGATTTGTCACCGACACCTTTCAGTTTTCCGCCGCTGCTGTCCCGGTAGCTGGCCCGGACGTTCCCGGTGATCTTTACGTTGTCCGCATTCTTTTCCAGTTTGGCGACCCGGACGCCCAGGTTGTCCAGTTCGTCAGCGAATTCGCTGACCAGTTTGTCGTCGGCACCGATAGCGCCTTTGGCCAGGGCCTTGGCTACGATTTGGGCCATTTCATACCGGGTCATGGTCTTGTCGCCTTTGAAGGTGCCGTCAGGATAGCCGTCAACTACGCCAGCAGCCGCCAGTTTGGCAACCGCGCCGTAAGCCCAGTGGCCGGCAGGCAGGTCGGAAAAGGGGTTCGCTGCGAAAGCAGTCGCGCTGACACCCAGTGCCATAGCCATGGCAAATACTAAAGATTTTTTCATAGGAAAACACTCCCTTGGATTGGATTTGTCCTGCTGCCAGGGTTCCTTTCTGGTGTCTTCCGGTCTTTTCCGTGCGAGTATCCTTGTTTCCTCTACGTACACATTCCGGATTTTTCCATCCAGTGGCCCCTTGGCGGGACGGTGTGAATCTCTTCACACTGCCAGTGTAGCATGGAGCAAAAAAAGAAACAAGGTATCCAGGAAAGAGTTTCCATTTCCATTAGATAGTACCTTGTTTCTTCACTTGACTATTGGGTCAGTTCCGTGACTTTGCAGTCATTATTTCACATTTTTATCACGGAGGTACCGCCATACCAACACGGCGGCCGCTAGTCCATCCACTGCGGACGGTGCATCCAGGAGCGCCTGGGGCAGGAACCGTTTCCAGTCCCGGGGCGGAAACAGCTGCCAGTAGAGTTTTTTGGCTTCCTGGGTGCTGCCGTATTCATCCACGGTAAAAAGGGGCAGCTGGGGAAAAGTTTCCTCCAGCTGCCGGTGCATGGTCTTTGAGGTAGTGCCGTCTCCCAGGACGCATCCGGCAGGGCGGTCCTCGGCCAGAAAGGTCCGGAGATGGTCCGGAAAATGGTCCGTGGGCAGGATGGCCTGGCGGACCAGAGTGCCGTCAGCAGCCACCAGGGCGGCTCCCGTCTTGTCTCGGCCGGGATCCACCCCCAAGTACAGTCTTGGGGATTCACTCACGGGGCATCCCTCCTGACGGGCGGATTTCCAGATCCAGCAGTACGGGACCGGCTACGGTGATATCCTTCCGGGCCCGGGCAGTAATGGTGACCCGTCCTCCTAAGCTGCGGATCTTTTCGCTGGCGTTGGACAGTTCGGTGCTGGTGATGGCCCCCACATCTCCGGTGATAGGATTGGGGATGACCCCATCGGCCTGGGCCGACTGATTCACGGATTTCAGGAAGGCCATGAGCGCTAGGTCGGATTCATTGGAATGGGGATCTACCGTAATGGCCTGGGCAAGGATCAGAGTACCCTGGGGATAGACCACTTTGTCACCCACCATCTCCAACCGGGACACCACCACTTCTCCGGAAAGGATATTCCCGGCAGCGCAGACCCGGACGTACATGTCCCCCTTAGAACTACCCAATTTATCAGCGGCGCTTTCCACCGCTTCCCGGCTGAGCCAGATCACCGGCGTGGAAGGATCCACCCCGATGCGGCCGGCCACCTGGATATTGGCCTGGTTCAGGAAATCCTGGAGTTGCTTCTGGGTCTCTTCTTCTTTCTGTCCGCCTTTCAGCACCCCGGAATAGAGGATTTCCCCGCTACGGAACACCACATCCCCTTCCCGGATAGCTACAATGCCTTCCCGGAGTTTCTTGGCGGTGTTTTCCAGGGATTGCACATCCTGCTGGAGCTGGTCCCGGGCCGCTTCTGCCTGGCGGACCTGGGCCTGGGCTTCCTGGAGACGGGCACTGGCTTCGCTGTACCGGGCCTGGAGCTGTCCCAAATCGGCCTGGGCCTGCTGCATCTGGGCCTGGGCTTCCTTCATCTGGGCTTCCGCAGCCGCTTTTTGCTGCCGGGCCTGTTCCGCCGTCTGGGTGGCTTCGGTGATTTTCTGGTCCAGTTCGGCGATTTTGGCCCGCTGGGCAGACAGTTCCTTGTGGGCCTGGTCCCGGGTGGCCGTGAGAGAAGCGATTTCCGCTCGCATCTTCTTCATGCCGAACAGGGCGGTGCGGACTTCCTTAGAGGTGATGGTCAGGACGGTGATGGTGAGAGCGGCGACTAGGATGCCGCTGAGGATGGTCATGACCACGGAAGTGTCATGAGGGCGCAGGCCAAAAAGCCGGAGCCGTTTCTTGCCGATTTTGCTTCCCAGTTTATCGCCCAGATAGGCAATGAGCCCGCCCATCAGGGCCAGGACCAGGATCAAGGTAATGCCGGTCATGGGATGCGCTCTCCTTTCGTGTGTATATTTTCCTGTACATTATAGCATAAAAAATGGGCCCGTGAACGGGGCCCCTTTTTATGCTGTCAGCGGTCAGCTGCCCTTGGATGGTCTCCTTTTGCCGAGGCGGGCTGATGTCTCAAGGCCCGTCAGGGCCGTATCTGACTTCTTACCCGGCTGCCGGGTTCTCCTGTTTCCCCACCAGTTCTGTCTCATTTGAAGAAAAGCCAGTACTATGCTACACTGTCCATACGGCCGATGGTCGGTCCCCGCCGATGCGGGGAGGTGATACCATGAGCGACTATGAAACAGCCATGCTTGTACTGGCTTTTCTACAGCTCCTTGTGGGCATTCTCACCTTGTTGTACCATAAGTAACAACAGCCGATAACGCAAGCGGGAACGTCACAAGTTTTTAACTTTCGGCGGGTCCGACGCTGCGAAACATCGGCCGCTTTTATATTTGTATTATACCTTGACGGTGCAGGGTTGTCAAAAAGACGTCAGACCGGCCCTTGCGGGCCTTTCAGATGGCAGAAGTCAGATTGTCGGCGCTAAGCAGATCAGACCTGTTGCTGTACCGAACAAAGATGACGCCTGATGTCTCAAGGCCCGTCAGGGCCGTATCTGACTTCTCAACAGAGCCGTCTTTATCCTTTCCGGCTCTTCCCGGTTTTGTAATCGATGGTGATGCCGGGCTGGTTGTTGTAGACAAACACGTTGAACTGGATGCCGGCGCCTTTGTCTTCCACGCTCCAGGCTTCCATCTGGACGCCCCGGGCCACCAGGTCATTCCCCCTGAAAATCGGAGTCACCCGGTACAGCACATGGTGGTTTGTTTCTTTTACATAGTCGGCCACCATGTTTTCAAAGGGCAGCATGCCTGTGACATTCAGATACCGGGTGCCGGTGATCAGGTTCTTGGGGTTGGCGTTTTCCGCAGTCAGCTGATAACCGATGAGATGGCACCGGTTATACAGGTATTTCCCGTCGATGCCTTCATACTTCACCGTCTGCCAGCCGGAGGGCTTGACGCTGCCGATGGGGCCCCGTTTCTGGGTGGGCATGGTCTCCCGTCCCACATTAGCGTAGGCGGGGCCGCAGCGGCCCAGGCTGTCCAGATTGCTGTACCGTTCAAAGGATTTCTTGGTCTTGTCCTTATCCGGGAAATCGGGCACATTGTGATTCAGCACCACATAGGGCTTGTTGGTGAAGGCGGGTATGGAAGCCAAATCGAAGGAAGGCTGATCCTTCCCCACCTGCTGGGTGACTTTGGTACTATTTTTCGCTGGTGCCTTTTTATTGGCAGCGGGCTTGGAAGCCCCGCAGGCCGTGAGGATCAGGGACAGGGAAACCAGGAGAGCAGCCAGGAAGGCGGTGATTTTTTTCATTTTACGTATACCTCTTCTGTAATCTTGTCATGGGATGAGCCGGGAAAATCTGTGGAAGAGATTTTCTGCCACCCCTCGTTCAGGTCGATGTCGAAGAAAAAGTCCCCGGGGTAAGCCCGGTTCCAGCGGTACAGGATGATCTTCTCGATTTTCTCCACATAGGGTGCCGCCTCTCGGTCTTCCAAGAGGCAGTATTCTCCAGGACCGGCCTGGTCCAGGAAATCATCAGCCACCTGGATATTGGGGGCTGGAGGGTCGAACAGGCCGGCGGTATAATCATCCATCCACAGGGGCGTTTTCCCTGTGAGATCCAAAATACGGGCCCGGAGGAGCCGGTCCTGGCTCTGGCGCCGTTGGTTGAACAGAAGGCCGCCGGAATCATCGACGGCAGTGATGAGGAACATGGGATCAGGTCCTTTCGTTCATGTGGCTGTTGCATGGGCAACGCCCTGTCATACGTCATAGGTCATACGTCATACGCCGATGGTAGCCAGCTCTGCTGGCTTTAAATGGTAAAAAGCAACTATGCCTGTTCTGTCCTTTAGCAAAATCAACTTGTTAAAGTTGATTTCCAAAAGCGTATGACGTCTGACGTATGACAAAAAAAGGGGGTGACCCCCCCCCTTTTTATACATTATCCTTTTTATAGATCATCCAGCACCCGAAGGCTCCGCAGAGGAGGTTGGGGGTGGCGGCGGCCAGAAGGGGCGGGATCACGCCGCCCTGGCCCAGGCCGGTCATGAAGGTCATGATGGAGTAGTAGATAAAGATGATGATCACAGAGAAGCCCAGACCCATGGACGCTCCCGTCCGCTGGGACTGTACCCCCAGGGGCACCCCGATCAGGGCGAAGAAGAAGCTGGCCAAGGGCACGGTAAAACGCCGGTAGATTTCCATTTCATACTTGCTGGTGGGCATGTACTGGCGCTTCAGGATATCGATGTACATCTTCAGTTCCCCGATGGTCATCTGGTCCGGATCTTTCTGGTCCAGGGTAATGGCCTTGGGCGTCTCGCTGATGGGCAGCACCTGCTTGTCGAAGGTCATGGTGCGAGCCACCCCATCTTTCCCGGTGAGGTCGGTGATGGTGCCCCCTTCCATGATCCAGGTCCCCTGGGTCCATTTGGCTTGGGGCGTCCGCTGGATCCGGGCTACCTTCCCGTTGTCCCAGTCTTCAATGGTGATATCTTTCATCATCCCCTGTTTCTCGTCAAAGGTCCGGGCATAGGTGAGCCGGACCAGCTGTCCCTTGGACACCTGTTTGATCAGTACATGGTTCTGGGTCCGGGGTTTGGTATCCCGTTTGATTTCCACTTTGATGATCCGTTCGTATTCGGTCTTGGCAGGCGGTACCACCTTTTCCGCCCACACCACGGAAAACAGGCTCACCACGAAGCCGGCAGCCAGGATGGGAGCGGCGATCCGGCGGAAGCTCAGGCCCCCGCTGCGCATGGCGGTGATCTCACTGTTGCTGGACAGCTGGCCCATGGTCAAAAGGGCCGCCAGCAGCATGGACATGGGGAAGGTATAGTTGATCACTTCCGGCATCAGGCACAGGAACAGGCGGATCAGGGAAGAATAGGAGGCCCCGTACTGGGTGATGTACTGGGTCACCCGGAACAGGAAGGAACTGGCCACGAAAATGGTGGAAAAGGCAGCCACCCCGAACAGGAAGGGCTGCATCATCTGTTTTAAAATGTATTTATCTAAGATGGACATGGGCAGCCTCACATTCTGAAATTATCGCCCAGATAGAACTTCCGGGCTACCGGGTCTACCGCCACCTGCTGGCTAGTGCCTTCCACCAGGATTTCCCCGCGGTTGAGGATATAGGCCCGGTCCACGATGCTGAGGGTTTCCCGGACGTTATGGTCGGTGATCAGCACCCCGATGCCCCGTTTGGACAGATGGGCCACCATCACCTGGATGTCGGCCACAGCAATGGGGTCGATGCCGGCAAAAGGTTCGTCCAAAAGGATGAACCCCGGGTCAGTGGCCAGGGCCCGGGCGATCTCTACCCGGCGCCGTTCGCCTCCAGAAAGGGCACTGCCCTTGCTTTTGCGGATGTGGTCGATATGGAATTCCTGGATCAGATCTTCCATTTTCTGCTGCCGGACGCTTTTATCCGGCTCGATCTCCTCCAGGATGGCCATCAGGTTCTCTTCCACCGTCAGTTTCCGGAAGATGGAAGCTTCCTGGGGCAGATAGCCGATGCCTTTTAGAGCCCGTTTGTACATAGGGAGAGCGGTAACATCTTCGTCATCCAGGTACACATGCCCCATATCCGGGTGCTCCAGCCCTACGATCATATAGAAGGAGGTGGTCTTCCCGGCCCCGTTGGGCCCCAGAAGCCCTACGATGGTCCCCTGCTCTACTTCCAGGCTGACTTCGTTGACCACCCGCCGCCCGGCATATTCTTTTACCAGTTTTTCCGCACGTATCTTCACTCTTGACTCCCTTTATCCAATTTCGGTCTGGCCGATGGTCAGGGGCTGACCGGGCCAGCTGTAGAACTTATAGATGAACTCCGGCACATTGGCCAAGCCTGCCAGGCTGAACACCGGTACCGGTCCTGGTCCCGCCTCTTGGGGCTGGCTGCTCTGGGGTACCACCACCATCTTCACATTGCCTTCGCCCATAGCTACTTTGCCTCCAGCCCCAGTGATGGTCAAAGTATCCCCGCTGACGGTATCGTCATTTTGGGTAGCGGTGGCATGGCCGATGAGCCGGATGGTCCCATCGGCTTCTTTGGTGTTGTAGATGGCCCTGTCCGCCCGGGCGGTCAAGTTCCGGGGCGGGCTGATCAGCCGTACATTGCCGTCTGCATTGGCCACACCGGTAGCCATATTGTACTTCATATTGGCAGAATCCAGGCTGGATCCATCATCCATGGTGAGCTGGGCCCAAGATCCGATGGTCTCGGCAAACTGGGCATCGGAATCATAATCCACCTGGGCTGCCCGGAGGGTCTTATCTTCTTTCCGGAGTACGGCGTTGCCGATGGCGGAAAGGAATTTGCCCTGTTTCTTGATGATCAGTTCCGAACTGGTCAGGTGGGCATCCTTCTGGTCGGCCACGACGGAACCGGTGAGTTTCCCTTCCCCGGTCTTGGTATTGTAGTCAGCTTCTTCTGCAGATGCCGTACCGTCATCGTGACGGATCTTCACATTCCCCACGGCGGCCGCCTGTCCGCTTTTGAAATCGTACTGCACCTGGTCTCCGCTGATGGAAGACGCCGCCCAGCAGGCAGTGGAGACGGACAGAAGGCCTGCCAGGAGTCCCAGCACTGCCATTTTTTTGATTTTCAGCATTAAAATTCTCCCTTCTGTACGTGCGCATCCCGTTCCAGTTTAGCCCGATCCAGGGCAACATTGAAGGTCGCTTTCTGGGCTGTAGCCACAGTATCTTCTTTTTTCAGCCGGACATTGCCTTCCCCTACCACCGTCTGGTCTTTGTTGACCCAGGTGAATCTGTCGGCCACGGCATCCCCTCCATCGGAAGTGGTCCCATGGGGATTCTTGGTCAGGACCACGTCCTTGGAATCCATATGGACTTCCCCTTCATCAGCGGTGACCGTCATGCTCCGGCCATCCTCCTGGTAAAACGTCCCTTTGATGCCCTTCATATGGCTGATCTGGGATTTTTTATCGTAGAGCAGGGACTGGACCGTGAGTTCCCAGACTTTTTTCCCGTTTTTCGTTTCCTGGATGGTCGAACCGTTGACTTCCTGGAGTACGTCTTTGCCGTTTTCCTTTACAGGGCCCGTGGTGGGCTTGCTGCTCAGGAGCCAGGCAATGACGCCTCCCATCAGGAGCACGGCAGCGGCAATCACCAGCAGGGTACGTGTACGTTTTTCTGCATGCATGAAGGCATCCTTTCTTTACCCGTTCCAGGGAGTGTTCCAGCGGTGCTGGAACCAGATCCAGTTATCCGGATACTGGCGGATGATCTTTTCCACTTCCTGGGTCATTTTCAGGGTAATCCGATAATCATCTTTTTCCCGGTTCCCCGTATCTTCATAATAAATGGGTTCTTTCACGAATACCTGGTGGCCGAAGCCGCTGGGTCTGCGCACCATGAAGATGGGGACCACGGGAGCTTTGAACTTCCGGGCGAAATAAGCCGGTCCTTCCGGGGTGGAAGCCATCTTCCCGAAGAAGGGGACGAAGATCCCTTGATACCCCCCGTCCTGGTCGGCGATGAGGCCCAGCATCCTTCCTTTTTTCATGGCCCGGGCGCAGCCCAGGATCTCATTGGTCCCCCGGGCGAAGATTTCCTGCCCCACGCCTCGGCGCAGTTCATTGAGGAAATCGCTGTACACGGGATTGGGCTGGGGCTTTTCCACCGCACTGAGGGGGAATCCATTGAGGGCCAAGGCCGCTCCCAGCCATTCCCAGTTGTCCATATGGCAGGCCAGCATCACGACCCCACGCTTCTTAGCCAGGGCTTCCCAGAGGATATCCGGCCGGTCGAAGCTGACCAGGCCCCGGATATTGTCCTTGTTCAGAGCGGGCATATAGAGGATCTCCATAGCCGTCATCCCTAGATTCAGGAACAGGCGATGGATGATGTCCCGGGCATCCCGGGCTGTGACGCCCATCCGTTCCTGGATGGTCTGTTCTGCCCGGATCCGCTGTTTTTTGGCGATATGCCAGTATAGTTTACCACAATTCCGCCCCAGCCGCACTACGAATTTGTAGGGCAGCAAGGACAGGAACCGGCTCATTCCTTTTAAAAATCCATACAGCATTACTGTCTGTCTCCCTGTCCCTGGATTTCATAGCTCCGGACGATTCCCTCCCACAGCCCTTTGGCCTTGAGGATCCGTTCGATCACGTCTCGGACCGCGCCGTGGCCGCCATTACAGGAAGAGACCAGCATGGCCCGTTCCCGGACTTCCGGAGACGCATCAGCTGGGGCCAAGGTCACAGCCGCCCGGGAGAAAGCCGGCAGGTCATTGAGATCGTCTCCCATGAAAGCCGTTTCTTCCAGAGGTATATCCAGTTCTTTGGAAGCTTGTTCCAGTACTTTGCCTTTATAGATCACGTTTTCATAGACGGAGCTGATGCCCAGTTCCATGGCCCGATGGAGGACGATTTCGCTATGTCGCCCGGTGATGAGGGCTACCTGGATGCCGTGGCGCAGGGCCAGGCTGATCCCCATGCCGTCCCGGGCATCGAAATGCTTGGACAGTTCACCTTCCTGTCCGATGATGATGCTGCCGTCCGTCATGACCCCATCCACATCCAGGGCCAGGAGACGGATTTTGGCCAATTGTTCTTCTGTAATCATTTATACCACTCCCTGGTGTACCAGATCGGTAATGTGCAGCAGGCCGACCACTTTATGATCCTGATCCACCACAGGCAGGACGGTGATAGGCCGAGGTTTGTTGGATTCCATGAGATGCAGGGCTTCCGCCGCCAGTTTGTGATCCAGGATGGTCTTGGGATGTTTCGTCATCATTTCAGAGACCGGCCGGTTCAGGCAGTCCAGATCCTTGGCGATGCCCCGACGGATATCTCCATCGGTCAAAAGTCCCTGGAGATGCTGGTCCCCGTCCACTACAGAGACCGCTCCCACCCCTTTGTCGGTAATGATGAACAGAGCATCCTTGACGCTGATGTCCGCATGGACCACCGGGTTTTCGTCCCCTTTGTGCATCACGTCATCCACCGTAAGGAGCAGTTTCCGCCCCAGGCTGCCCCCAGGATGGAAAATGGCAAATTCTTCCGGGGTGAACTTCCGGGCGCTGAGGAGTTCCATGGCCAGGGCATCCCCGAAGGCTAAAGCCGCCGTGGTGCTGCTGGTAGGTGCCAGCCCCAAAGGACAGGCTTCCCGTTGGACCCCCACATTCAGGACGATGTCCGCATTTTTGGCCAGGGTGGATTCCGGATTTCCCACCATAGCGATGACTTTAGCGCCGATCCGCCGGATGGAAGGCAGGATATTCAGGACTTCTCCGGTTTCCCCGCTGTTGGACAGGGCCAGGACTACATCCTGTTCCGTGACCATACCCAGGTCCCCGTGGATGCCTTCTGCCGGATGGAGGAAGAAGGAAGGAGTCCCAGTGCTGGCCAGGGTCGCGGCGATCTTCCTGGCGATGATACCGGATTTCCCCATTCCAGTGACGATGATCCGCCCTTTGCAGTGGAGGATCATCTCCAGAGCCGCACCAAAATGATCATCCACCCGTGGCAGCAGCTCCAGGATGGAATCTGCTTCGATCTGCAGTGCTTCTTTGGCTTTTTCGAACATGGGTCATGCCTCCCTGCGTCCGATGGCATCGATGGCTTTGGCATCGGCCAGGACCTGTTCCAGTTGATCCAGGGCGATCATATTGGGTCCGTCAGAAAGGGCTTCTGCCGGGTTGTCGTGGGTCTCGATGAACAATCCATCCACACCGACGGCTGCAGCCGCCCGGGCCATGTGGGGAGCGAATTTGCTCTGGCCCCCGGAGCTGGTCCCCTGGCCTCCGGGGATCTGGACACTGTGGGTCACATCCATGATCACCGGGAAACCCAGGTCTCGCATAATGGGCAGGCTCCGCATATCTGTCACCAGGGTATTGTAACCGAAGCTAACTCCCCTCTCGGTGAGCATCAGGTTCCGGCTGCCGGATCCCACGATTTTATTCACCACGTTCTTCATATCCCAGGGAGCCAGGAACTGGCCCTTCTTCACATTGACCACTTTCCCGGTCCGGGCCGCTTCCACCAGCAGGTCCGTCTGCCGGCAGAGAAAGGCTGGGATCTGGATGATATCCAGGACTTCAGCGGCTTTTTCCACCTGGCAGGTTTCGTGGACGTCGCTGATCACCGGCACCCCCAGGTCCTTCTTGATCTGGGCCAGGATCTGGAGGCCTTCTTCCAGACCCGGTCCCCGAAAGGAATCCAGGGCAGAGCGATTGGCTTTATCATAGGAGGCTTTGAACACATAGGGCAGGCCCAGTTTCTCACAGATGGCCTTGGCCCGTTTCCCGATGGCCAGGCTCCGTTCATAGCCTTCCAATACGCAGGGACCTGCCATGATGAGAAGAGGATGGCCCTGTCCCACCTGGTAGGATCCGATCTTGACGATTTCCATGGGTTACTCCTTTCCTTCCGCGTCCAGTTTGGCAAAGATTTCATTGGCCCGGTCCAAATCGGCCTGGGTATCGATACCCACACCCTGGAAATCCGTAGCCAGGACTTTGATCTTGACGCCATTTTCCAATGCCCGGAGCTGTTCCAATCCTTCTACCCGTTCCAGAGGAGTGGGCAGGAGCGCTGCAAATTTCAGTAAGAAATCCCGGCGGTAGGCGTAGATACCGATATGCTTCCACACCTTCACCTCCGGCTCTTCGTTCCGGGGATAGGGGATCAGGCTCCGGGAAAAATACAGGGCATAGCCGTTCTGGTCCGTGACCACTTTCACGGCATTGGGGTTCTGGTAATCTGCCGGGTCCATCACGGTCTTGCAGGTAGCCATTTCCAAGTCGGGATTCTCCCCAAAAGCCTGAGCCAGGTCGTCGATCACCTGAGGCGGGATCATGGGTTCATCTCCCTGGACATTGACGATCACATCCACATCTTCAAAATTCAGAGCCACTTCTGCCAGACGGTCGGTCCCGCTGGGATGGTCTTCCGAGGTCATGACGGCCCGGCCGCCAAAAGCATTGACACAATCCAGGATCCGCTGGTCATCCGTAGCCACCAGCACTTCATCAGGGATCCGGGCCAGAGCTGCCCGTTCATAGACCCGCTGGATCACGGGCTTGCCATGGATCAGGGCCAGGGGTTTCCCTGGCAGGCGGGTGGACCCGTAGCGGGCCGGAATTACACACAGTACTTTCATTTCGACGGATTCTCCTTTTTAATGGCGGCTTTGATGGTATCTACAAAGGCTTCTTCGCCGCTGGTGATCTGGATTTCCATATCCAGGATGTACAAAGGCACATCCCGATGGAGGTAGATGAACTCTGTGGGGATCTTCACCGCATCTTTTCCGGTGGTGATCAAGGCTTTGACTCCCCGGCTGATGGCACGGTCCATGATGTACTGCATTTCCACCATGCCGTAGTCGTGGTGGTCCGGATACCGGATGGCTTCCACGATATTCAGTCCTTCAGCAGTCATGGTCTGTTCAAAGGAAGAAGGATTGCCGATGGCAGAAAATACCATCACATGGTTGCCCCGAAGGGCTTCCAGGGGCAGAGCTTTGGTCATGTCGTTCTTGTACCAGTCTGCGATTTCGATGTAATCGCAGGGTTTATGGATGCTCTCTACGACGGGAGCCTCCGGAGCGTATTTGTGCAGGGTATCACATAGAGTGGCCCGGGAAATGGGGGAACTCTGATCGCATTTGGTCAGCAGGAACAGCCCCGCCCGGCTCAGGTTGCTGAGAGGTTCCCGTAGTGTCCCCCGGGGCAGGATGCAGCCGTTACCGAACATATTGAGGGTATCCACCAGTACCACATCCAGATCCCGATACAGCTGCCAGTGCTGGTAACCGTCGTCCAGGATGATCACTTCTGCTTGGAATTTATCTACAGCGAACTGACCGGTGATGGCCCGTTCCTTGCCGATGACCACGGGGATCCCCGGCAGCTGCTTGGCCATGAGGAAGGCTTCGTCCCCGGCTTCATAGGCCGTCATATAAATCTTTTTCCCGTCGGACACCACCCCGATCTTTTCTTCCCAATGGGACCGGTATCCCCGATTCAGGATCACCACCCGATACCCCATCTTCTGGATCATCAGGGCTACTTTCTGGGCAGTCGGTGTCTTGCCGGTGCCTCCTACCGTGATGTTCCCGATGCTGATGACGCAGCAGTCCAGTTTGGTCCGGGGCATGATCCCCTGGTTGTAGCAGAGCAGCTTCAGCCGGACCCCCGCTTCATAAAGCACGGACAGGACCCGGAGGAAGGACAGGACGCACCAGTCCAGGATCCCGTTGTCCTCTCCGTGGGAAAGCTGGATCAGGTACTGGGTCACTGCATCCCCAGGGCGCATCCGGGGGCTCACTTCATCGTTGATGTTCCGGGTATTGATCTTATAATGGGTATTTACCATGCTCTCGGTAGCGGTCAGTTCCAGCAATTCTTTCAGATAGCCGATGGTCCGCACCGCGGCTCCCCGATTCTCTTTGATGACCTGAAGAGAGGCATCCCCCATCTTTTTCCGCAGGGCATCGTCCCGGAAGATCTTCAGGAACATGGCGGTCATCTCCTGCCCGTCACGGATCTGGACACAGGCTCCCACCTTGCTCAAAAGGGCAAAGGAATCTTTGAAGTTGGACATGCTGGGCCCTACGATGATGGGTTTGGCATGGGCGGCCGGTTCCAACACATTGTGCCCGCCGTGGTTGATCAGGCTGCCACCTACAAAGACTGCATCCCCCACGGCGTAGATCCGGCCCAGTTCCCCTATGGTGTCGATGAGGACCACCTGATACCGGGGACGAGGGCTGCTCATATCTTTCAGCACCGACCGGAGGCCCATGGAGAGACCGTATTTTTCCGCCAGCCGGCTGATTTCATGGAGCCGTCCGGGTTTCCGAGGGGCAATGATCAGACGGGCCTGGGGAAATTCCTTCCGGATGTCCAGGAAGCTTTGGAACAGGGTCTCTTCTTCTGTAGGATGGGTACTGCCGGCCACGATCACCGGATAATCCGTCCCCAGTCCCAGTTCTTCCTTATACTGCTGCAGGTCTCCAGGGGTCACTTCTGCATAAGTCTGATCGAATTTAGTATTGCCGGTGACAAAGATCCGGCGCTTTTCCGCCCCCAGATGCTGGATATATTCTGCGTCGATGGAGGACTGCATGCAGAATCGGGTGACGCTGCCCATCATATCGGAAAGGATCCCGAACAGATACCGATAGCTCTTGACGGATTTGTCAGAGATCCGGCCGTTGACCATCATCACCGGGATCCGACGCAGTTTGATGGCTCGGAGGAAGTTGGGCCACAGTTCTGTTTCCACCGGCATGAAGATCCGGGGCATGATCCGCTTCACAAAGGATTCGGACACAAAGGGCAGATCCAGGGGGAAGTAGATGATGGCATCGGCTTCCGGGATGATCTGATGAGCCATATTGTACCCGCCTGTGGTCACTGCGGACACCAGGATCTTGGCATCGGGCATCGCCTTGCGGATTTCTTTCACCAAAGGACTGGTGGCTACGATTTCTCCCACCGACGCACCATGGATCCAGATGCAGTTCTTATGGGCAACGGCCGCGATTTCTTCATCCCGAAGGAAACCCATACTCTGGCGGAACCGGCGGGGAAATCCCTTTTCCCGGAAATACCGCCAGGTAAAATAGGGCAGGATTACAAAGATGAATAAAACTGTGGCCAGGAAGTTATAGATATAATACATGCTTTGACCTCGTTTTCATTGGGCTTGGCTGATTGACAGGAAACGGCTGGACCATCAGTTGGCCTCCGTCCCTACCGCGGTCCTTCCTTCCAGTTCCCGGACTTCTGCCTGCTCGGCTTTTTCCCGGTACTGGATGTCGTGGAGATGGGCATAGAGCCCGTGGAGAGCCATCAGTTCCTCATGGGTCCCTGCTTCCACGATTTCCCCGTGGTCCAGCACCAGGATCTTACTGGCATTCTGGATGGTAGAGAGCCGATGAGCGATGACAAAAGAGGTCCGCCCCACCATCAGGCGGTCCAGGGCTTCCTGGACGATTCGTTCGCTTTCCGTATCCAGGGCGGAGGTAGCTTCGTCCAGGATCAGGATCCGGGGATCCTTCAGGATGGCCCGGGCAATGGCGATGCGCTGCCGCTGCCCTCCGGATACGTTGATGCCCCGGTCTCCCAGATAGGTGTCATAGCCCTGGGGCAGATTCTGGATGAATTCATCGGCATTGGCCGCTTTGGCCGCTGCCAGCACTTCTTCCCGGGTAGCATCCAGCCGCCCGTACAGGATGTTATTATAGACCGTATCGTTGAACAGATTGGTTTCCTGGGGCACGATGCCTACCTGTTCCCGCAGAGAGGACACAGTGACATCCCGGATATCATGGTCATCGATGAGGATAGCGCCTTCGGTCACATCATAGAACCGGGGCAGCAGATTGGCGATGGTGGATTTCCCTGCACCGCTGGGACCTACCAGGGCAATGGCCTGGCCAGGCTCTGCAGCAAAAGTCAGATGCTTCAGGATGGGTTCATCCGGGTTGTAGGAGAAGGACACGTCCCGGAATTCCACTTTGCCTTTCACAGGCGGCAGGGCGATGGCATCGGCTTTTTCCGGGATCTTTTCGTCCAGATCCAGGATACTGAACACCCGGTCCGCCGCAGCCAGGGCTTTCTGGATATTCCCCAGCACCCGGGCGATCCGCTTGATGGGATTGGAGATGTTCACCGCATAGACCAGGAAAGCGATCAGGGACCCGGCTGTAATGTCGCCGCTGAGGACGCCCCGGCCCCCGAACCAGATGATGGCCGTGACGCCCAGGGCCGCGATGAATTCGATCACCGGGGACAGGGTGCCCATGAGCCGGACACTCTTCATGTTGGCGTCAAAATTCTGCCGGTTGGTCCGTTCGAACCGGGCGATTTCGTAGGGCTCCCGGACAAAGGACTTCACCACTCGGCTGGAAGACAGGGTCTCTTGGAGCACGGAAGTGATGTCGGCCGTAGCCTGCTGGATCCGATGGCCGGTCTTGCGGATCTTCTTGCCGAAGAAATCCATGAAGAACAGCACCACCGGGAAGGTGCAGAAAGCGAAAAGGGTCAGTTTCCAGTCCAGGTAGACCATGGCGCAGATGGAACCGATGAGGACGGAGGTTTCCGTGATGATTTCTACGGAATTGTCCACCATGGCGCTCTGCATGGCCTGGACATCGTTGGTCACATAGCTCATGATGGTGCCCAGTTTGTTGGTATCATAGAACCGGGTATCCAGTTCCATCATCTTCTTGAACACCAGGCCCCGGATATCGATGACTACACTTTCCCCCACGTAATTCATCAGGTAGTTCTGCCCATAATAGGTAATGCCCCGGGCAAAGAAGATCACCACGATACCCAGGGCGATCAAATTCAGCAGCTGGGCATCATTGTTGATGAAGACCTTGTCGATCACATCCCGGACGATCCAGGGGACGTACAGGTTGGCGGCAGAGGTGAGCACAGTGCAGATACCGGCCACGGCCAGACGGGGCAGATAGGGTTTGATGAAGCGCAAGATTCGCAGATACAGGTTCATGGATTCTCCTTTGCTGTTTCGAGGATCAGTTTCGCTGTCCGTTCCACGGCTCCCGGCTGTCCCAATTTGGCTGCAGCCTGCCGCATTTCTTCCCGGACCGCCGCTGCCGTTTCTGGTTCCAGGAAATGGAGGATGGAAGCGGCCATATGGTCCGGGGTCATGTTTTCCTGGATCAGTTCGGGCAGGATCTCTTTCCCGGCCAGGATATTGGGAAGGCCGATGTATTTCACATAGACCATATGCTTGGCGATCCACATGCTGAGTGGACTGGCGGTGTAACAGATGACGCTGGGCAGTCCACAGAGGGCTGCTTCCAGGGTGACGGTGCCGCTGGTGGCCAGGGCCACATCACAGGCGGTCATTACATCGTAATTGTGCCCTTCCACCACCTTTACAGATACTGGACTGGCGGCCAAGATGCCCTGGAGCAGGGCCCCATCGATGGACGGTGCCTTCTGGAGGACAAAATCCACCTCCGGCCGCTGGGCCCGGATCAAGGGCAGGGCCTGGAGCATCACCGGCAGGACCCCGGTGATTTCCTTGACCCGGCTGCCGGGCAGCAGGAGCACTACGGGACGGCCGGGCCGTTTGCCGATGAAAGCTTCCCCTTCCTGAGGGCTCAGGCTGGGCTGTACGATATCTACCAGAGGATTTCCGACAAATTCCACCGGGGCTCCGGCCGCTTGATAGACGTCTGCCGCAAAAGGATAGATACAGGCTACTTTCGTGGCCAGCCGGGCCACCTCTTTGGCCCGTCCCCGGCGCCAGGCCCAGGCAGAAGGCGGGATATAGGAAAACACCGGGATGCCCAGTGCTTTAGCCTCTTTGGCCACCCGCATATTGAAATCCGGATAATCCACCGTGACGAACACATCCGGCTTCCGATCCTCCATGATCCGGCGGAAAGCTTTTTTCAGGCCAAAAAGCCGAGGCAGGGACTGGAGGACTTCCACAAATCCCATGACGCTGTACTCTTTATAATCGAACACCACTTCGCCGCCAGCTGCTGCCAGGGCATCACCGCCCATGCCAAAGACCTGGGCCGCAGGGTCCTGCTGCAGGATGGCGCGGGTCAGGGCAGCGGCATGCAAATCGCCGGATGCCTCTCCCGCAGAAATGAAAACTTTTGTCACCCTGGTGTCTCCTCTCTCATCTGAACATAAGTGTACAGTTTATTATATCACATAACAAAAAAGGGGGTGTGAAAAAATTCACACCCCCGGTCATGGGTCGCGGCTCGCGGGTCGCGAGCTCGGACGTTTAAATGTTTTGTTCGTTTTCTATAGAATGATAAGGCAAAATCCACTGGAATCAGAAAAGCTGGGTCTTTGGACTGCACTAACAAGCCCATTTTTATTTTGCTTCCGGATCCTTCATGGCCACGACCACCAGTTTGTGGCGGTTAGCCAAGTCCAGTGCCTTTTCCCGTTCCACCAGGAGGGTCCGGCCAGCTTCCATGACGATACCGGCACAACCGGATCCAATCATGGATTCCATAGTCTTCACACCTACTCCCGGCATATCGAACCGGTTGTCCTGGGCGGGCTTGGCGGTTTTGGCCACAATGGCACCCTTGCCCAATTGGCCGCCCCGGAGGATGCAGGCATCGGTGCCCTCGATGGCTTCCACAGCCAGGATGGCCTTGTTCTTCACCACCACAGTCTGGCCGATGTCCAATCCGCCGATTTTTTTCGCCATGGCAAACCCATATTTCATATCTTCCCATTCTTCCGGTGTGGGATGCCGTTTGCTCAGCACCCCTTCCTGGGGCATCAGGTCGGTGAGGAACAGGGTCTGATCCATTACATGGATCCCCATGTCCTCCAACTTGGCCACCAAGGCGTTCATGATGGTGTCATCATGCCGGTCCGGCAGGGACATGAGGATCTTGATGGCCTGCCAGTCTGGGACCAGGATGCCTCCGGAATAGAGGATTTCCTTGGTCACCTTGCCGATCATGGTGACCTCGTCCACCCCTTCCTGCTTCAAGGTCTTGAAGATCTTGCCCACTTTGCCGATGTTGATGGCGTAAAAGGCGTCCGCTTCCTTTTCCAGGTCTTCATGGGTGCCTGGCACCAGGGCAATGGCCACCGTACGGCAGCCGGCCTTTTTGGCGCCCCGGACCACATCCACCGGCAGGTGCCCCACCCCGGCCAGTACCCCTAAGGTCTTCCCCATAGGCTTACTCCCGGATGCCGTGGGCGGATGCCCGGCAGATGCCTCTTTCCACAGTGCGCAGGAAACGCATGAAATGTTCCACTTCTTCGTAGCTGTCCAATTCCTGTTCCATGGTTGCAATGGCATCGGACAGGGAAAGGCCTCTCTTGTAGAGGATCTTATAGGCTTTCTTCAGTTCCCGGCGGACTTCCATAGGAATGCCGGCCCGGGAAATGCCTACGCTGTTGAGTCCGGCCACATAGGCTGGGTTCCCAGCCACGATCACGAAGGGAGGCACATCTTGGGAAATCCGGCTCATGCCGCCGCACATGCAGTTCCGGCCGATCTTGGTGAACTGGTGCACAGCGGTAAGGCCGCCGATCACCGCCCGGTCTTCCACGATCACATGGCCGGCCAATGTGGCTACATTGCTCATGATCACGTTGTTGCCCACGATGCAATTATGGGCCACGTGGGTATAGGCCATCATCAGCACGTTGTTGCCAATCCGGGTCTCATTGCCTTCTCCTACAGCCCGATGGACCGTAGCACATTCCCGGATGGTCACATGGTCCCCGATGATGGTCGCCGTATCTTCGCCTTTATATTTCAGGTCCTGGGGGACCTCACCGATGCTGGCACCCTGGAAGAATTCGCAGTTCTTCCCGATGGTGGTCCGGCCGGTGATCACGACGTGGGGGTGAATCACGGTACCTTCACCGATCTTGACATGTTCACCGATCACAGAGTACGGGCCAATTTTCACGTTGGGGCCGATTTCCGCACCCGGTGCAATGATGGCTGTCTCATGTATCAAAGTAGAATCTGCTGTCATGTTTTCACTCCACCTTTATTGTTTATTTTCTGCCAGTGCAAAGAAGAAATCCCCTTCGCAGGCCGGTTCGCCGTCTACAGTGCCTTCACAGTGGGCCACACCCATATTGCCTTTAATCTTGGTGATGATCGCCGTGGTGACCAGCTGATCCCCCGGTTTGATGGGCCGGCGGAAACGCACTTTGTCGATTTTCCCGAAGACGGCAATCTTGCCCCGGTTCTCTTCCGGATACAGCAAGGTAACGCCACCCACCTGGGCCATGGCTTCGATCAGCAGGACCCCCGGCATAATGGGGTTCCCGGGGAAATGGCCGATAAACTGAGGCTCGTTCATGGTGATGTTCTTGATACCCACCGCCCGTTTCATGGGTTCCAGTTCAATGATCCGATCCACCAGCAGCATGGGGTAGCGGTGGGGCAGAATCTTTTGGATTTCCTGAATGTCTAATGTAATCATATCCTTGCTCCTTACTTCTTTTTTCTCTTGTCCAGCAATCGGAGTCTGTCTGGGATGATATTCGTGGAGTCTCCGGTATTCATCGATCTGGCGGGACACGTTGTCATTGAAGGCGTGGCCGCTCTTCATGCAGATGATGTGGGCATGGATGGGGCCCAGGAGATACATGTCGCCGATTACGTCCAGGATCTTGTGCCGGATCAGTTCGTCCGGGAAACGTGGTGTAGAAAGGATCTTATCCTTCCCGAACACCACCACATTGTCCAGATTGCCTCCCAGCCCCAGGCCCATTTTCCGCAGCTGGGCGATTTCATCTTCAAAAGCCACGGTCCGGGCGGCAGCCACTTCCTTCAGGAAGCAGTCTCCCTTGTCTTCCACGTCCATGACCTGGGTACCCAGGAGGGGATGGGGATTGATGGAGGTAAAGGTGATCCGGAAGCCTTCATAGGGCAGGACCACGATGGAGCGGTCTCCGTCGTAATGGGAGAAGAAGCGGTCCACATGGTACACATTCCGTTCCCCATCCTGTTCCACGATCCCGGCTTTCAAGATCTGATCGATGAAGGCCTGGGCGGATCCATCCCCTACGGGCGGTTCCGCAGACGACATCTCCACATAGCAGTTATCGATCTTCAGGATGGCCAGGGCGGCCATGAGATGTTCGATGGTAGTGACACTGGCCCCATTTTCCGTCAATGTCGTGGCCCGGGTGGTGGCGGTAATATTGGCGGCCACAGCATGGACCTGGGGCCGTCCTTCCATATCCGTCCGAATGAACACGATCCCCGTATCCACCGGAGCCGGGCGCAGGGTCATTTCCACCAGTTTTCCGGAATGGAGCCCGATCCCGTCACAGGATGCTGCCTGTTTCAGGGTGTGCTGTCTTTCACTGGTCATAAATCACACGCCTTTCTTATATTCATTATACCGTTTGCGGCCATCTTTCCAGCGATCATGGACCCAGAACCACATGGCAGGGTCCAGCCGGATCTCCCGTTCTGCAATGACCACCAGTGCTTCCATTATAACACGTACATCCTCAGAACGGTTAGCCGTTTTCCCTGTATGGATGGCTGGATAGATCCGGGCGGTCAGTGTCCCGTCTGGATTATTATGCATGAAAAGAGGCACGATGGGAGATCCGAACATCCGGGACAGATGGGCCGCTCCCTGGGGGACCCGGGAAGGCTTCCCGAAAAACAGCAGATGTTCGCCGGTATGGGCAGAATCCTGATCATAGAGGATCCCCACCAGATGCTTCTTTTTTAGATACCGGCCGATGGCCAGCATGCTGTTTTCTCCGTGATTATAGGTCACATGCTGTCCCACCATCCTCCGATAGTCGTTGATGAACCGATCCATGGCCCCGTTGTTCTGTTTCCGGGTAATGGACAATATGGGATACCCTAAGAGGGCCATGGAAGCACCCAGCATTTCCCAGTTGCCATAATGGGCGGTGCACATGATCACGCCCTTATCTTCCGCATAGGCTTTTTCCAGATTCTCCAGCCCCTCAAAATGGACCAGTTGCCGGAAGTTGTCTGGGGTGATCAAGGGATACTTCAAGACTTCGATGAGCATCCGGCCAAAACGCCAGACGCTTTCCCGGGCGATTCTTTCCGCTTCTGCCTCATCCACGCCCAGGCAGTCCTTGATATTCTCTTTGGCCATATACCGGCGCCAGGCAGGGACCACCCGCCAGCCCAAATGTCCCAGCACCCAAGCCAGGGCATGGTTCAGGCAGTCCGGCTGATGGCAGACCAGCCAGCTGACGAACTGCATGAGCTTGTACGCAGCCATTTCCCTTCCTCCTTAGAAAGTCAGATCCATGCCCCCGTACAGGCGATGATCTCTCACACCCACCTGGGCCTGGATGAATTTTCCCACCGGAATGCCGGCGCCATAGTTGAAATGGCTGCCATCATATTCTCCCATCAGGTTCATGGAAAGCCCCAGGAGTCTCGTCTCTTTTTCCACGGCATAGAATCCGTGTTTGTACTGTTCCCCGGTACCTATACCTGCATGGAGCTTCCAGCCGCCCATTAAAGCCTTGCTTACGGTCGCATAGCCCCGACGGTCGTTCCGGTCGCCGATATCTTCCACTCCGATGGCGATGGCAGGAGTCACCGGCGTTTCCCGAAGGATCTGGAGCTTGGCACTGACCGTGCCGTAGGACCCGTCATGTTTGGTATCCACATGGCTGCCTGCGATTTCAATGCCCAAAGGCAGGGCGATATTGCCCCGTACGTTCCGGCCTTCCTTAGTCCAATCCAACCCGGCGGATACATGGCCAGGCATCCGTACATACCCGGAAGGGGCATTGATGATCCCGCTGGTACCGCTGGGCGTAGTCTTGGCTTCTGCTGCAAGCGGCAGCAGGGCCATGCCGCAGAGCAGGGCGGCAGTCAGTCGCTTCCTCATGGCTCCTCCTTTTTTCCATTTTCCAGTTTTTCTACCGTTTTCTCCAGTTGGCGGAGCCGTTTCAGCAGGCCGCCCAATTTCCGTTCATTGGCGGTCTGCCGCAGCCAATCCACATGGGGCTGTGCTGGGAAGCCGGCCCATACCACATTGTCCGGCACGTCGCTGATGATCCCGGTACGGCCGGCAAAGGTGCAGTTGCTGCCGATTTTCAGATGGCCGGCAGTCGCTGCCTGTCCGCCAAAAGTACAGTTGTTCCCGATGGTGACACTGCCGCTGATGCCCACATGGGCTACCAGGATGCAGTTTTCTCCGATGACATCATTATGCCCCACATGGACCAGATTGTCGATTTTCGTGCCTTTGCCGATGACCGTGCTGTCCACAGTGGCCCGATCGATGCAGCTGTTGCAGCCGATCTCCACATCGTCTCCTAGGACCACGTTCCCGGTCTGGAGTACTTTGGTGTGTTTGCCGTCAGCCGTGATGTAGCCGAAGCCGTCCCCGCCGATGACGCAGCCGGCCTGGAGGATCACCCGGTCGCCCAGGATGCAATCTTCCCGTACCGTCACATTGGAATAGAGGGTGCAGCCACAGCCGATCTTTACATGGCGTCCCACATATACATGGGGGTAGATCACCGTATCATCGCCGATTTCCGCGTCTTCTGCCACATAGGCAAAGGGCAGGATGGCCACATTTTTCCCTACTTTTGCAGAAGGATGGATAAAGGCGTATTGGCTGATGCCTTTTTTGACCGCTTCCGGCGGACGGAAAAGCTGCAGCAGGACAGCAAAAGCTGCCCGGGGATTCTCTACAGCCAGGACAGCCTGATCTCCCTTCAGGGCAGCGCCCCGGGGAATCATGATGGCCCCGGCACGGGACTGTCCTGCCACTTCCAGATAGGGAGGGACCGCAAAGGAAATCTGGTCCGCCTGGGCTTCTTCCAGGCCATTGACTCCTTTAAGGACCATATCCGGGTCACCCTGGAGGATTTCCCCTTTCAACAATGTTGCCAGTTCCTGTAATGTTTTTTCCATTTCCAGCATCCTTTCCATTTCATGATGGTACGGGAAAAAGGGCGAACCCTGGTCCGCCCTTATCGAATCTTATTTCATTGCTTTGATGATGTCGTCCGTGACGTCCACGCCGCCCTGAGGGACGGCTTCTTTGACGAGGATGGCGCTCAAGTTCTTCTCTTTCGCCACAGAAGCCGCCGCTGCGTCGAAGCTGCCTTTGACCTTGGCCTGGGCTTCCGCCTGGAGGCTGTGCATTTTCTGGCTCTTTTCTGTCAGGATCTTCTGGGCTTCTTCCTGGCTCTTGCCGGCCGTTTCCTGGTTCAGTTCTTCTTCCATAGCTTTCCCCTTGGTCTGGAGGTCTTTGGTGGCATCCTTGAACACTTGGCTCTCCGTCTGGACTTTATTCATGTCTACCACACCGAACTGGGCATTCCGCCCACAGCCAAAGGACAGCATCGCTGCTGCTGCAATACAGAGAATCATCGTTTTTTTCATATCGTTTCCATCCCTCTTAATAAACAATTTGTTGGACGACCGCATCCACTTCATCAGTGATGTCGTCCGCGCTGATATTCGCTCTCGGATTCCGGAATACCAGCGTATATTTCCGGCTCAGGTTGACTTTCTTGATGGCACTGAGGATGTCACTGTCGATTTCTTCCCGCAACCGTTTTTCTTTGTCTTCCTGTTTCTGGATCTGCTGATCCATGGATTGGATCAATTTGTCCAGTTCCGGCTGTCCCTCTTGGTTCCGACTGCCCTTCTCCAAGAGAGGAAGACCCGTTTGATCCTGGACCGCCTGGCCGGCCAGTTCTTTCGAAAAAGCCTGGAGCCGTGCCTGAGATGCTGCAACATCGGCCGCCAGCTGCTGCTGGAGCCACTGTTCTTTTTCTGCGTCTACCTCGGCCCGGTCCTTCTGCCGTTTATCCAGTAATTCCTGCTGTTCCTGGAGCAGGGCCTTCTGGGCTGCCTCGTCCATTTTCACGCTGCCCAGTTTCAGCCGCAGGTTGAACAGGGGGATCCGGTACTTCTCTTCCACGGCATCCCGGTCTGCTTTCACCCGTTCTTCCGCTTCTGCTTCCAGGGCTTCCCGTTTCTTCCGGAGACGGTCCTGCTCCTGGGCTCGCTTCTCCGCCACTTTAGCGGACCACTGGGCGGATTGGAACTGGCCTTTGCCGGCTTCCCGGACCTGCTTCATTTTCTTCAGCAGATCCAGCTGCTGCTGGCCGTTTTCCTTCTGCCGATCCCGCAGCCAGCGAGCCGTTTCCAACTGTTCCTTCTGGCGTTTCCATTCCTTGTATTTGGGATGCTGTTCCACCAGCCGGTCCCAGTCCACCACGGCAAACCGAGGTTTTTCCTGCCGAAAGGGAAGCCTCCCCCAGGAAAAACCGCAGCCAGACAGGAGGAAGAGCCCGATCAGCAGAAGACTGAGCCATCTGGCCATGGGTCATCCCTCCTGTCTCCTGACGGATCCTTACTTCTTGGCTTTTTTCAGCTGTGCAGTCACATCTGCAGTCACGTCCAGACCGCCATAGACCACAGCGCCCTGGTTGACCACCACCGTCAGGCCCTTGGTCTTGCCCACGGCCACGATGGCATCATCCACTTCTTTCTTCACGGGCTCGATCAGTTCTTTCTGCTTGTCTTCCAGTTTCTTCTGGTAGTCCGCAGCCAGTTTCTGCTTGTCCGCGTCGCTCATATCCTTGCTTTTCTCTTCGAACTCCTTGCGGCTGTCCTCGGCAGCCTGCTGCAGCTGGGTCTGGGCATCTGCCAGACCAGGGGCCGCTGCCATCACCTGGTTGTAATTGACCTTGCCGATGGCTGAATTCATGGTGGTATCCCCGGTTCCCAGGTTCTTGCCCTGGACGGCCAGGACGAATACCCCCACTACCATAATGGCCGCAATGGCCAGAGAAATGACCTTAACATTTTTCTTGTGGGCCAATTCCATCATTTTACTATCCCTGCTTCCTTGTTATGCAATTTATTTATCAGAACTGACCGCCGAAGCTGAAGTGGAAGCGTCCGCCACGGTCGCTGCTTTCCAGCCGGTATCCATAGTCCAGCTTGATAGGACCCAGCGGGGAATTGATCCGGAGACCGATACCCACAGAGTTCTTGATCTTGCCCATATCGAAGTTGGATTCGTCGTATTCCTTGCTCCATGCGTAACCGGCATCTGTAAAGAACACGCCCTGGACCTTCTTGATGATGGGATACCGGAATTCTAAAGAACCCTTCACCATGCTGTTGCCCTTGAACTGATCATCCTTATACCCGCGGAGAATATCGCTGCCGCCCACGCTGAAGCGCTGGGACAGAGGCATATCCCCGTTGGCATAACCGGCCCCCAGATTGAGAGCCCACACATTGTCCTTACCCATCCGGTAATAGTACCGATAGTCGGCCTGGTATTTCTGGAAGTTGAAGTCCCCGCCGAAGTTGGCCACTTCCACAGAATAGGCTGTCCGTTTCCCTTCCCGGGGATCGTAGATGTTGTCCCGGGTATCCAGGGTACGGGCCAAGGTGATGCTCCGGGTGATCCCGAAGTTCTTCTTCATCCGTTCGTGTTTATCCCAATCATAGTCGTCCGGATATTCATGGATCAGGTCATATCCGTTCTCGCCTGCTTCGAACCACTGGGTGCTGTAGCCACTCACCGGTTTCTTGTATTTATCATCCCGGTTCTTCAGAGTGATGCTGTTGGTGATGAATTCGTTGTCGGTGACCCGGCTGAAGAACAGCTCCTCACCCGTACGTTTCTTATAGTACCGGGCGATTTCATCCCCGTCCCGGTTGTAGTCCACGTACTCGTTGGTCATGTTGTAGAAGGTGAAGCCAGCGGTGGTTTCCTTGTCGTCGATCCAAGGCTTCACATAGGAGACTTCGAAGTTGGCCTTGGTTTCGGAGTCGCCGCCGAATTCCCAACGGGCGCTGACGCTGTCCCCGGTCCCCATGAAGTTCTTGTCCCCGATGCTGACCATGCCCAGGAACCCGTCGGCATCGCTGTAGCCGGCGCCAATGCCGAAGGTACCGGTGCTGGTTTCCACCACGGAAACTTCTACAGAAACCGTATTGGGCATCTGGCCTGGATTCAGACGGATGTTCACATCTTCGAAGAAGCCCAGGTTGTAGATCTTCTGCATGGCCCGGCGGGCTTTCTTGGCATTGAAAGGTTCCCCTTTCTTCATGCGCATTTCCCGGATGACCACATAATCCTTGGTCTTGGTATTCCCCTTGACCCGGAAATCTTCGATGACACCTTCCGCCACCTGGACGATCAGCCGGCCGTCGGGCTGCATCCGCACATCAGCTACTTTGGCCAGGATATAGCCTTGCTGGTTATACAGGCTCTCTACTTTCCGGGCTCCGATGTTCACGTCCCGAGAATTCAGGACCTTGCCCACAGGCAGATCCAGGGCTTTTTTGATATCTCCGGTAGATATCACTGTATTCCCTTCGATATCCAGATCTGTCAGCACAGGATTTTCTTCCAGCTGATATTTGATCTGGACCCCTTCCGGCACTTTGGTGAACACCGGACGGATATCGTAGAACCAGCCGGTTTCATACAGGGCCCGGATATCGTCCTGAAGGCCTTCTTTGGTGAACTTGGTCCCAGCGGGCATCTTCAGCACATCCGCCAGTTTGTTCGCATCTTCGTGGGCCGCTCCTTCCAAGGTGACCTTTGTCACAGTCTGGCCGATGAACGGCGTAGATTCCTTGGCAATCTTGGCATACTGGTCTTCCTGGGTGCTGATATCATAATCGGACAGGACGGACTGCTGGAGGATACTCCGGCCGGGAAGCTGTTTGTTCTGGGCTTCCTGGATTTCCTTCTGCTGGGTCATCCGGGCTTCCAACTGCTCTTCATCAGCCTGGGCCTTCTCCTTTTCCTGTTCCAGTTTCTTCTTGCCTACTTTTTCGATGTAGGTGACACCGTTGCGCCGGACCTCCCGGTATTTGGGCTGTTCATCCTCCGTTGCTGCACCAGCCGCTGCTTCAGTGCTCTTCGGCTGTACGGCGGCCTGGTTTTCCGGAACCACTTCGATGGTCCCGACACCCTGTCCTTCTTTGGAAACAGTCTTATGATTTCCCAATTCCACTTCCTGGCTGTGGGTGACTTCTGCGGCGTAAACCGGAGTGGTCATCGCCAGGGAAGCCAGGACGGCGACGGACAGCTGCCGCCAGTTAACATGTTTTTTCATAGAGTACCCCCTATACAGGTTGTTATCATCGGCTGTCAGATTTTCTACTGTTTATCCTTATCCATATCATATCTTGTTTATTATACCTTCTATGGACTGAGATTTCCAGTCCTGGAGTGTGAAAAAAGGGGGTGTTGCACATTGCGTGCAACACCCCCTCTGTCTAGGGGCAGCAAAGCTGCCCGTCACTGGTCTCTTGTCACTGGTTGAAGGCTAAAATTTGCAAGCAAATTTTTGATTGTACAAAAGCTGTTTTTCTGCTGATAAAACCATTATTCCTACTTTCAGTACATTACTGGTCTTATATTATCTGGGGAACCCGCATTCCGGGTTCCTTCCAGAGGCCAGTGACCAAGGACAAGTGACAGGGACTGTTGCGCATGCAACAGTCCCTTTTTTATCAGCTGTCAGAACCGTGTCCGGTACTGGACGCCGTACCAGTGATTGTTGTCCTGATCGGTGGCGATCCCCACGTGGACCTTGGGAGCGATCCGGAACCCAGCATACAGGTTGTGTTCTTCTCCGTCAAAGCTGGTGGTGTAGCCGATCAGCACCTTCCGGCCGAAATACCGGCTCAGCAGCACATTGTACTGGCGCCGTTCCTGACCAACAGCCTCATTGGCCCGATTGGTGTCCGCTGAAAAGGCCACTGTGTTCTGGACATTGCCGCTGTAGATCCGCAGTTCGTCCAGCCCCAGGGCTTGTTTGATGGCATCTTCCACATCTGCCAGGAAGGTCATCTGGAGCCCCGCATCCACCAAGCTCTTCCAGGCATCGTCTCTCAAGCTGGCATCATCGGTCTTCAGGGTCAGGAACCGTTTCAGGGTATTCTCATCCTGAGGCGGATCGCTGGACAGTTTGATGACGATATCATCCAGGCTCAAAGGCCCGCTGGCTTTGGCCAGGATATTGTACTGTCCCAGCCGGGTAAAGGCCGCCATGTTCACATTGGGGATAAAGGTACCCGGGCGGGGCCAGTAGATTTCCCCGAACCCGATATTGAAGGGGGTCCCCAGGTATTTCAGCCGGCTGCCCCGATTCACCCGGATGCTGCCGTTGATCTGGGGGAAGGCGGTGCTGCCTAAGATGTGGAACTGCCCCTTCAGCCACAGGTCCATGAAGGCCGCATTATATAGATGCAGGTTGTTCCCCAGGTCTACATCGATGTCCAGGCCGATGTCCGAACCTCCTTCCCCAAATTCTGGGATGGAGGAAATCCCCAGATAGCCCTTGTCCAGCTTCAGGTTCCCAGACAGGAAGGGTTTGCCTTTTTTGTGTTCCAGGTCGAATTTCCCATTGAGCTTTCCCTTTATGCTGGAGGAAACCAGTTCTACATCCCGGATAGCCATATCCAGGTGATAGGGTTTGCCAGAAGCATCATCGAGCCGGTAGGATCCAGAGGCAGTGATGCTGCCCTTTTTCCCGGTGGTAGTGGAAAATTCTTTCAGGGTGATAGTCTTGCCACTGAAACCGGCATGGAACTTCACATTGTCAAAGGTGTTGTCCAGGCCCCGGAATTTCACGGTCCCTCCATCCAGGTCTATGGAACCGTTCAGATTGTAGTCTTCCAAAGTACCGGTTACGGAAACCCGGCCGCTGGTGGGACCGTCCGCCCATTGGACCCATTTGGTCAGGGTGGGCAGGATGGCCAGGTTCCCATTGTCCAGATGGACTTCCAGGTTCATCCGGGCATCCGGATTTTTCCGTTTCCCGGCCGCCCGGAGCAGATCCATGGGGAAGGTGCCGTAGGCACTGATCTTGTACACATCCCGCTGGATCAGGAACTGATCCAGGTGGAACATGTCATCCCGCAGGGTGACCATGCCATACAGGCTGTCGAAAGCTACCCCGCTGATGCTCCCGGCCTTCATTTCCAGAGAGAAGTTCCCGTTGGGGTCATCCAGTTTCCCCTTGAGCTGGGCCACGATGTTCAGCTTGCCTCTGACTTCCGGCGGATTGTCCAGGGCCACGGTAAGGAGTTTGGCATTGGCCTCACTGGTGGCCAGTTCCAGATCGATGGTCCGCTTCCGTAGGTCGATGTTCCCCTGGGCGGCAATGAGTCCGCCGCCGCTTTCCTTTGCCTGGAGTTTCCGGATCTTCCACAGTCCCAGATGGGTGTAAATGTCGAAATCTGCCGAGGCAAAGGGCACTCCTGCCACTTTCCCGTCTTCCACCTTGCCGATGACGGTCATGCCCGTGCGGGGACCGTCAGGGTTCGCTTCGATGCGGCCGGAAAGATACCCGTCCACATCCGCCTGGATGCCCCCCATCTCTAGCAGGGAGCGTACATTGCCCCGGTTTACGTCCACCGTCCACTGGAACAGTTTCCGGTCGAAGTCGAATTTAGCTTTCAGGGCATAGTCCCCGCCGGTCTTCTGCTGGAAGGTGCCTTGGAAGGTATTCACATGGCCTCCCTGGCTCTGGAAGGACAGGGCCAGTCCAGTGAATTCTACCCCGTTGATCAGGACGGAATCAGAAGACAGCACCCCCTGGAACAGGGGACGGCTGGTGTGGCCGGTGATGCTGCCACTGAAGTTCACAAGGCCTTCCAGATCTACGCTGTCCTTCAGCCAGGGCAGTCGCAGCAGGTTGATGTTCTTGGCATCGATGCCAAGGTCCAGGAATCCATCCCGGCTGACGGTGCCGCTGAACTGGGCCTGGCAGGTCAGGGCCTGGACCCGGAAATTGCTCAGATGGAGGAGCTTGCCGTCATAGGCATAATCCCCGTCCACTTCGTCCACCAGGAATTTGTTTACAGAACCGTCCCAGCCATGGACATGACCGGTGAAGGAAGGATTGGACAGGGGTCCTTTCACTGTAATGGTGTTCGTCAGGTTCCCCGTGACAGGCCAGGGAGACTGGAAGGCCTCGCTGAAAGGTTCCAGCCGGACACCCTGGGTCTCCAGGGTCAGATCCAGCATCGGTTCGCTGCCGGACAGATCCGCTGTACCATCCAGGATATGGGTCCCCTTATCCAGTTTGATTTCCACTTTGTGGAAGCCAGCTTTCCGTTCCTTCCATTCCAATGCCCCGTGGGCTTCCTGGATGGTCTCTCCCAGGATTTCTCCCTCCCGGAAGGAGAAGGCTCCGAAGGCCTGGGGGTCGTCCTCGGTACCGCTGAGGAGGAGATGGGTGGACAAAAGTCCCTTGCCTTCCTGGCCCACAGCTGCCAGCAGGGGATCCACCGGCAGATCCGTAACATACAGGTCTCCTTGGAGCTGACCGGCTTTCAGGCTGCCGCTGCCGGCCAAGGCGCCCCCGTCTTCTGTATAGGCGGAAATCCGGCTGAGGGTCAGATTGCCGCCCTCCATGACCCCATCCAAAGCGATCCGCTGGAGCTTCAGGTTCCCCCAAGCCAAGGACAGATCGCTGGAAGCCGTTTCTCCCTGGAGCCGGCCGTCCCTGTACTGCCCTACGGCATACACGGTCCCATCCAAGACCAGACTGCCCAGCCGGGGCAGGAAGGTGCCGGCGTCCACATGGTCCACATTCAGGGCCAGCTGCCCGTCCTGTGCCTCCCAGTCATAAGAAGCCTTCATGGTTGCCGAGCCACCGCCCAGGGACACCTTGGCGCCATCGGTCTCTACCCGGTGATTCTGGAAGGAGAAGGGCAATGTCACTTGATCCGCTTCATAGCCCTGGAAAGTCAGCGCTGGGCTGGTGAAGGTGCCGCTGCCGGTCAAGCTGTCTTTGGTTCCGTCTATAGCCAAGCTGCCACTGAGTGTCCCAGAAACGGGAAGATCCAGGGGCAGGGCGGACAAGTCGAATCCATCCACATCCGCTTGGAGTTTTTCCGCCCGGGGGTTCTCCAGATCCGTCAGATCCAGACCTCCGGAAAGCCGCACTTTCTGCCCGTCAACAGCAACATCCAGTTCCCGGGCCTTCAGCCGCATCTGGTCAAAGGACAGTTCCCCGTCGGCGCCCAGAGCTAGTTTCTTCCCTTCCCAGTCATAAACCGCACCTACCTGGCGCAGCAGGGCTTTGCCCGAAAGCTGGCTGCCGGAGGCATTGTTTGTCCAGGTAATGGACGCATCTGAAAAAGCTCCTGAAAGGTCCGTCACCGGCAGGAAATGCCCAGCCAGAGAACTGAAATCCCGGAGAGCCAGCAGGTCTGTCCGAGCTGTCAGGGTACCCTGCCGGTCCGTATCCAGATTCCCGGCCACATGGATGGTCTGGCCCTTCCGGGTAACTGTCAGATCCAGGGCGAAATCCGGATTCCGAGAAGGATCGATGGTCCCTTCCACCCCCGCCTGCCAGGTGCCATAAGGCAGACGCAGTTCCACCGACCCATCCTGGATGGAAATGAGTCCTTTGAAGTCAGTGCTGGAACTCTGGCTTTCCTTCAGCAAATGGGCGATATTCCATTCCTGCTGTTCATCCTGGACCAGATATACCTGAGGCTGTTCCACGATGACCCGGGTGATCATCCCTACAGACCCACTGCCCGTAAGGACCTTCAGAGGGTCCAGTTGCAGGGAAAGAGAAGGGACTTCTGCCACCAGCTGTCCTCTCTGATCTTCCAGCCGCAAGTTCCGGGCTGTAAAAGTCAGGTCCGGGCTCACTTCCATAGTCTCCATCTGCAATTGACCGTTGATGTATTCGCCGGCGGTATTTTCTACCAAGGGGATGGCCCGCTCCAGCCCTGCAGGAAGGATCACTTTCCACAGGACCAGGTACAGCAGGACCAGGACCCCGGCCAGAATGCCCAGCCGTTTTTTTCCTTTGGTACCCATGAGGGCCTCCGTATCGTTGGTCGTTCATCGTTCATCGTTGGTCGTCCATCGTGGAACCCACCACCATGCTGCGCACGCCCCTTTGCAAAGACTGCCGCAGATGGCGGGAATTGATGCACTATTCATACACAGTATTAGTATAGCAGGAATGGAGGGTAAAAGAAAAGAGCCTGCAAGCGCAGACTCTTGGGTCAGTATCAATTTTATTCGTTTTCCACAGGCACACCCATGCTCTGTTCCAGCAACGCGGTGGAAGTATTGTAGTCGTACAGGGCCTGGATATAGTTGTTCTTGGCGGTGGTCAGGGCCACAGACGCATCCATGACGTCGGTGTTGGTCCCCACGCCGGCCCGGTACCGGAGCTGGGCGATGCGATAATCTTCTTCCGCCTGGGCCACGGCCACTTCCGTGGTCTTGATCCGTTTTTCTGCTTCCCGCATGCTCAGATAGCTGGTCCGTACTGCCAACCGCACCTGATCACTGATCTGCCGGTAGCTTTCCTGGGCCTTTACCACATTGGCCTTGGCTTCCCGGACTTTAGCGGCATTGACACCATAGTCCCAGATATTCTGGGTAATGTTCAGTCCTACAGTCCAGTTGTCCCGGTCCTGTCCAGGGAAAGTATCATTGCTCCAGGCATTGGAAGCGCCCAGGCTCACCTGAGGCAAGCTGCCGGCGTTGGCCATTTTCTGAGCGGCCTGGGCCATGCCCACAGAGGCTTCCGCCTGGTGGATCTCCGGCCGGTTGGCCATGGCGTAGGTCACGCAGTTGTCCAGGGTATAATCATTGGGTTTGTATTCCAATCCCTGGCTCAGGTTCAGCCGGGTAGCAGTAGGCAGCCCGATCACATTGTTCAGGGAGGAAACAGCCACTTCATAGTTGTTTTCCGCCTGGGTCAGGGTCTGCTGGGCATTCACTAGTTCTACCTGGGACCGGAGCACATCAGCCTTGGCTACCACGCCCACGGCAAACTGGGCCTGGGTGTTCTTCAGGTGTTCATCCAGCCGGTCCACGGTTTCCTTGTCCAGGTTCACGGTGTTGGCGGCCTGGAGCACATCGTAGTAGCCCTTTTCCGCATTGTACCGGGTGGTTTGGTAGGAACTGCTCATACCGTACTGGTAGTAATCCAGATTCTTTTTGGCCTGATCGATGGCCCCTTCCAGCCGTCCGCCGGTATAGATAGGAACCGTGATGCTCACAGAATTGGAATGGTTATTGCCAATAACATTGGACTGGTATCTTTCTGTACGGCCGCTGGTATGAGAGAAATCAATGCTCCCCCACCGGGCTCCTTTGGCCTGGTCCAGGTTGGCCTTGGCGGCGTCCAGTTCCGCCGCAGAGATCTTCACGCTGGAATTGTTATCCAGGGCCATGCGGACGGTTTTCCCCAGGTCCAGGTTCACGGTTTCCGGAGCAGCCGCTCCGGCTGTATGGATAGAAAGGGCGCTCAGGATCACAGCGCTCAGAATCATGCTTTTGGTATGGAAATGCTTCACAATCGGACCCTCCTGTACTTTCTGACTACCTAGTCAGCTTTTATTATTATAATCAGTTGAAAAAGTAAAGTCAACCAATGACTTTTTGAACTTTTTGATCAGAATCTGGCCCGGAGCCCCACATAAGCTGTATCGGCCCCATGATCCAGCACATCCATACTCTCCCCGATCAGGGACAATTTGGGAGTAAAGGCATATTCTGCCCCCACTTTCAGTTTGGCATCATCGAAATCATAAAAATCGGTGAACAGCTTGAATTTCGGAGACAGGATCCAATCGGCCCCTACACCGAACTGGCCTTCCATGACCCCGGCCCGTCCCCAGATAAATTTATTCAGCTTCTTGTTGTAATGGAAATCCAGTTTGTCCCGGTCCCCGATGTCGGAAACTCCCAGGAAAGCATAGGCATCTTCCTTCAAGGGCAGCTTCACGCCCATATCCGTCCGCCATTTGCCTTTTTTATCATTGTACAGCACATCCGCCTGGACCTGAGCATCGGTGACTACACCCAGGATCTTGTCTGCCTTTACGGAAGTGGATTTGGCATGATGGATGGTCTCCTTCAGATCCTGCTGGGTCTGGGGATCGGTGACTACATTTTGGAGGGCTTCCGCCGTATTCCGGATCTTCTGGCTGGCATCCGCCATATTGGCTGCCATAGCGGCTACATTCTGTCCTGTGGCCCCATTGGCATCCGCCTTATCCATGATGTTATTCATATGGATGCTCATTTCCTTCATCTGCCCTACCATGGCATGGATGTCTCCCTGGTTCTGCTGGGCCATAGTGGCCAGGGCTTTGGTGAAGTCATTCATGTTCTTGGCCACTTCCCCGGTCTGGACGAAGCCTTCCCGCATGGATTTCTGCACCTTCTTGTCCCCGAATACATTGCTGAAGGCGTCCACCACCACTTCCAGCTTGTCCAGGACCTTGCCGGAAGAATCCATCAGTTTATCGATGCCTCCTGCCTGTTGCCCCGTAATGGTCTCTCCGGCTTTGAAAACCAGGCCGGTGGCGATTTTCGGTGGAGCAATGGTGACGAATTTGGTCCCCATGACCCCGTCCATGCCAATGGCGAACTGGGAATTGCGGGGGATCTTTTGCTTCTCATCCATCTTCATGACCACTTTGACCTTGGACCCGTCCACCACGATGTCATCCACTTTCCCTACAGGGACTCCTGCAAAACGGACTTCGTTACCCACTTTCAGGCCGTTCACATCGTCGAACATCACATTCAGTTTATAGGTCCGGCCGGCAAAGCTGAACACCCCCAGAAAGGTCAACATCAGGGCCAAGATCACGATGCCCCCCAGGGTGACAGCACCGACTTTGACTTCATCTGCTTTCATGCTCTTACTCCTTGTCTTCCAAAATATCACTGCGCAAAAACGCCCGCACCAGGGGTTCCCGGGTATGTCTGGCTTCTTCCACGGTACCGGAAAAAACGATGTGACCGTGGCTCAGCATCAGGATCCTGTCCGCACAGAGAAAGGCGGAGGCCATGTCATGGGTCACCAGCACAGAGGTGATGCCCAGTTTTTTCTTGGTGTCCAGGATCAGCTGGCTGATGTTGGTGGCCATAATGGGATCCAGTCCCGCAGTAGGTTCGTCATAGAGGATGATGTCCGGCTGCAGAGCCAGGGCCCGGGCCAGTCCCACCCGTTTCTGCATCCCCCCGGACAGCTGGGCCGGATACACATGTTCATTGCCGGAAAGGCCCACCGCTTCCAGAAGGTCCTTCACCCGCTTCTGGATAGCTGCTTCCGACAGGCTGGTATGCTGGCGCAGTCCAAAGGCCACATTTTCGCCCACATCCAGGAAATCGAACAGGGCAGAATACTGGAACACCATGCCCATATGCTGGCGCAGCTGGTTCCATTGGGCTTCCGTATAATTTCCCACTGGCTGGCCCTGGATCAGCACCTGTCCCCCTTGGGGCTTCAGCAGACCGATGAGCAGCTTCAGCACGGTACTTTTCCCGGTCCCGGAAGGACCGAGCACCGCCAGGGTCTCCCCTTTGGCTACAGAAAAGCTGACCCGGTCCAGGACCGTCTTGGGGCCGAAATGCATTTCCACATTCCGGAATTCAATCACAGGTTGTTCCATCTCAGCCTCCATGGACATACAGGATCACCGACAGGAAATAATTGGCGATAAAGATCAGGATAATGGACAGCACCACGGATTTGGTAGTGGCCATCCCCACCCCTTCGGCCCCTTGCTGGGCGTTGAGGCCCTTGTGGCAGCCGATGGTGGCGATGATGGCTCCGAACACGGCCCCTTTGATCAGGCCGCCGATGATGTCCCAGGGCTCGATGAAACCCCGGATGCTTTCCAGGAACATGTGGGAACTGATGCCAGCATAGTTTTCCGCCACGAACCAGCCTCCTACATCCCCCACCAAGTTGGCATAGACCACCAGTACGGGCATCATCAGGACAATGGCCAAGAGACGAGGTGTCACCAGGAACCGGATGGGACTGACCGCCATCACCCGCAGGGCATCAATCTGCTCCGTGACCTTCATGGTGCCGATTTCCGCCGCAATGGCCGCCCCGATCCGGCCAGCCACAACTACTCCGGTAAGGATGGGAGACAGTTCCCGGCCCATAGCGATGGCCACAATGCCCCCTACAGAATCTGCCGCCCCGAAACGGACGAATTCCTTGGCCGTCTGGACGGACATGACCATACCAGTGCACAGGATGGTCATGCTGACGATGGGCAGGGAATCAGCCCCCAGCCGGGCCATCTGCCTCAGGACTTCCCGCCGGTCTGCGTTCCTGGCTGCCCGGCTGGCCTCCAGGAACAGATTGACCACACGCCCGGTACGAGCACATAGATCCACCATTTTCCGGCCAACCCAGCGGCAAATCTCTTGGCATCCCATGGAAACAGCTCCTTCCTCATTATGGTATACAGATTATTATACCCTATCCAGATGAAAATTTGTAGAAAAAAGGGTTGTTGCACGTGTATGGTTTTCACACGTGCAACAACCCTCTCTTTTCTATCTCTTCTGCACATCCACTATGATATTGCTTTCTCCAGTGATGATGAAATCCATCGGGAATTTCTGCTTATACTTGCTGCCCTTCAGCAAGCCGGTCAGGGAACTTCCGCCCCCTGCGACAGACCGAGCCGCAACTCTTCGGCTGGGCCGTTCGTCCCCATAGGTGGGCATCAGATCTACAATGACTTCGTTATTGGCATCCATGTCATTGAATTCCGTCAGGAAATCCCTGAACTGTCGCTGGGAAGACTGGAACATAGCATTCTCATCTTCGCTGCTCCCATCCCCGCCATCCGGTGTCCCGTTCCTGTTGTTTTTCTTAGACAGTGCTTTGCTGAGCCAGGCCGTAGCGTTGCCGCTGCGGACGATCAAGTTCATGGGTCCGGCCGGCTGTTTATCCGGTACTTTGAAATTGACCGTCCGGGTGATTTCCTCCGAACGGTAGGGCTTGAAAGTCAGGGTAATGGGCAGGGTACCTCCCTGGACAGCGGTAGAAGGCGCGGAAGCTCCTACCATTTCGGCCACTTCACAGCCAGAGGTAGTCTCCACATCCACATTGATGTCCTGGATGGTCACTTTGTCGAACCGATTGTTCATCAGCATATCCGTAGCCACATTCAGCTCTGAATCCGTCAGCTTCCCGATATCCGTGGCACTGTAGAACATGTTTTCCCGGCGCAGTCGGATAGGGCCTTCTTTTTCTCCTTCTGCCGTAACGGTGAACCGGATCCGGGAAGTCCCCCCTCCCTTCCTGTCTTTGGCCATGCTCACCGTATTGTAGGTGACGCCATCCACCAGGGTAGGAACCAGATCCTCATCGGTGATCAGCTGGACATTGCTGCTCTTGTGTAGCCCCCGGTCCTTGTCAGTGACAGATACGTACATGGGGATGATGGGAGCATTTTCTCCTTCTTTCCCAGCAATCCCGCTGAGCCTATCCTGACTGATCCGTCCCAGTGTCTTCCCCAAGGTCCCCACTTTGAAGGCACTCTGGATATTGGGGACGGAAGCAAAGATCCAGGCATTGGTCATGAAATAGTTAGAATCTCCGTGCTGGAGGAAGGGATGGCCGAAAGCCAGAATCCGGCCTTCCTCGTCGGTCCAGGTCACGGTACCGATAGCCCCGATGACCATATCCCCCCGGACCAGGGAAACCCCCACAGAACTGCCCGGTTCCAGCTTCACATTATCCAGGGCTTCCGTACCCCCAGGTACAGCATAAGAAGTAAGACCAAAGGGAGACAGTTCCTCGTTGAGATGGGCCACCCCGTCGGCGGTGAAGCCGCTGACCATCAGCGGAGTGCTTTTGGGCAGGAAAACGGAAGGCCGGGGATCGGTCTCATCAAAGAGCCGGAGCATTTCATTGATAGGCGTCAGGAAGCAGTAATTGGGGTCAGAAAAAGCTTGGCCATAGGCTACCGCTCCTGCCAGACGGCCATCGATATACACCGGGCTCCCGCTCATGCCCTGGGCGATGCCTCCGCTTTCCTTCAGCAGCGGTCCGGAAGCCTTGATCAGGATATTATAGCCCCCGGTATCCGTGCCGGTGACTCCCAAGACCTCCACATCGAAAGTTTCGATGTCTGCGCCCCGGATCACGGTCTTTCCATACCCTTTCATCCCCGGCTTCAATTCTTCCACCGCGATGGTGGGAATGGCAGCGCTCACTAGGGAAACCAGTGCCAAAAGGCTTCCCAAGGTCAGCACCAGAAGCCGTTTCCACTTCAAATGATCCATATTTCCTCCTGTAAAAAAGAGGGTGTGATTTGTGTCTTCACACCCTCTGGTCCCTGTCATTTTTCAAAAGCCTGCTTCCGCCTCTTAAGGCTGGATGGTAGCCACAACCTGATCCGCTGCGATCTGGCTGCCGGGAGCCACTTCCACGGAAATCACTTTTCCGCTGCAGTTGGCGCGGGCTGCCGGTGCCGTTCCGGTCAATGTCTTCACCGTCACCAGTACAGAACCTTCCGATACCTGGGTGCCTACAGAAACCACCGTTGCCACCTGGCCGGACAAACTGCTCTTCTGGGGCTGCACCCCGGCTGCCTGGGCCACGCCCAGGGCTAGCAATACCATCAGCAAGGCTGCTGCCCATATTTTTCTGTTTTTCAAGATTTTGTGTAACATGATCAGCACCTCTTTTCTTTCGTTTGTTTATTATATACCGAAGGAGCGGGGAGATGCAAGAGGGGAGGGAACGGCTGCCAGTGACATTTTGACCAGTGACATCTCTTTCTCTTATTTTCTGAACACCCCCAGCGCCACTCTTACTGGACGCTCAGTTCCGTCACTGGGATCGTTCATGATCTTTCCGTTGACCACCATTTCACTGGACCCTCCTCCGTCGAAATTCATGGCTCGATCGGCTCCCAGCTGGACGAAATACCGGCCAAATTCCTGCAGGGACATCCCCACACTGTCATCGGACCGGCCGTCCGCCACCAGGATCAGTACCGTACCATCTTTCTTGATGCCTACCCCTGTCCGAGGAGCTCTTCCTCGGGCAATATCGTCGGCGATCTCTTCCTCGTCACTGGTCACCCTGACCTGCCCATCCCAGACCAGCTGGGGACCGGCGGAGCCTACAGAAGGAGCACTGTCAGCAGCAGGGTTCCCCAGGGTCTGGGTCACTGCCACTCGGTCTCCTGTCCGCAGCCTGTTCAAGAAGGAGGCAGCAGCCCCGTTTCCCGAAAGCACTGTAGTTCCGGGAGTGAGAACCATACTGCCGGCGCCCTTCCGGATTTCCCGGACCACTCCATTGGCCAGCCGGACCTCTGTGCCATAAACATTGGTATCGGTGGTATCATCATATCCATCGTTATACAGGATCAATTCATTGGCCAACCGCATCCGGTCCACTCCGCTGATGGCAAAGTTTTTTCCGTCCGGCCGGGTGACCGTCCCCTGGTAGGCCAATCCACGCTGGATGGAAGGGGCCCCCGTCTGGGGAATCACCAGACCGGTCCGGGGGGTACTTTCCATCCCCAGCCATTTGTCCTGGATCTTCAAGTTCCCTACCACCCAGATGTCGCTATCAAAATAGGAAGCATTCACCAGTGCCACAGCTCCCGAACGTTTCTGGATCATGGACAGGGTCCCCCGCTGGATGGTCTTGCCATAGCCGGGGATGAAATCCAGCTGGAAATCACTGGATGGTGCCAAGGTCAGGAGATATGTCTTCACTTGTCCAGCCCCCAGGTCCACCGTACTCTCCCGGTAGGTCAGCCCTTTGCCCAGCCATTGGGACCTCCCCACTGCTGGTTTAGCGGTACGGCCCCCTGGACTCCCGGAACGGGGAAAATCTACTACCAGGCGCTGGGGATTCTTCAACAGGAAGATTTTGTAGACGGGCACGGTTTTCCGGAATACGACCACCAGACGGCTATCCTTCCCCTGGGGCTCCAGATACGCTTTCTGGATCCGGGGATCCCGAAGCCGGACCATTTCCGTCCGCTCTGCCTTCCCTTTCAAATCGATGATCAGTTGATTCCCCGCCACCCGAGAAGTATAGGACAGCGGAACATCGAGGTCCATCACCACCCGGGCCCTTTGGGGTGTCACCCCGCCCCGCAGGGAACCGACCTTAGCTGCCTGGACTGCCGGCAGTGAAGCCGACAGCAGCAGTCCCGCCAAGAAAAATCGCACTATCCATTGTCTGCCACTGTGATTCATGGTATATTTTCAAATCCTTTCACAGAAAAAGAGGGCGTTGCCCCTGCAACAGCCCCCTTATTTTCCTTCCAATATTTCCAGCAATGCAGAATCATCCAGCGCCATGCCGGCTCCTTTAGCCACACATTCCCGGGGATGATCAGCTACCCGGGTCCTGACATGGGTCCCTGCTTCGATGCACTCATCCAGGCCTTCCAGCAGTGCGCCGCCTCCCGTCAGGACGATTCCCGTTTCCAATAGATCCGCGGCCAGTTCTGGCGGTGTTTTCTCCAAAACACTGTGGATACAGGCCAGGATGGGACCGATAGGTTCCCCCAGGCCCCGCACGGTATCCTGGGAGGAAAGACGCAAAGAGGTAGGCAGAGCGGTGATATTGTCTCTGCCATGGATGATTTTGGTGCTTCGACGCCCCCTGCGGCTCACTGTCCCGATATCCAGTTTGATTTCTTCCGCCAACGATCCTTCAATCTGGATATTCAGCGCATCCCGCAGATGCCGGACCAATCCTTCATTGAACGCCTCGCCTCCCATCCGGAGAGAAGCTGCCTGGATGATCCGTCCCATACTCAGCACCGCAGCACTGGTGGTGCCGCTTCCGATGTCCACCACCATCCGGCCTTTGGGTTCCTGGATAGGAAGACCGGCCCCCAGCGCCGCCGCCAAAGGCCCTTCAATCAAAAAGGTTTTGGCCGCTCCAGCCAGGAGCGCCGCTTCCGTCACCGCCCGCCGTTCCACGCCTGTGACTCCAGTCGGGACACAGATCATCACCCGGGGCTTGAAGAATAGATTCCTCCCCACCACCCGGTCCAAGACGGTTTCCAACAGTCCCACTGATCCATCAAAATCCGCTATGACGCCATTTTCCAAGGGCCAGACAACTTCCCACTGTCCCTTCCCCGTCATTTCCCGTGCTTTGGATCCGATAGCTGCCGTTTTCCCGGTATTGGGATCCAGTGCCACGACAGTAGGTTCCTCTAAGACGATTCCCCGATTCTTCATGAACACCCTGGTAGAAGCCGTCCCCAAATCGATTCCCACATCTACCGGATTGAACAGCCGGGAAAGCCAACTTTTTTCCGTATGTTTCATGGCCCATCAGCCAACCCGCTGGATGTCGGCTCCCAGTCCAGTCAGTTTCGCGACCAGATTTTCGTAACCTCGATCGATATGGAAAATATCCGTGATCTCCGTCACCCCATCGGCCACCAATCCGGCCAGGACCATGGCAGCCCCAGCCCGCAGGTCCGTTGCCCGTACCTGGCAGCCATAGAGCTTGGGAACGCCTTCCACAATAGCTGCTCTTCCGCCGCTGGTCCGGATATTGGCCCCCATCCGGAGCAGTTCATCCACATGCATGAACCGGTTCTCAAATACCGTTTCCAAGACAGAACTCTGGCCCTTGGCAATGCACATCATGGCCATGACCTGAGCCTGCATATCCGTAGGGAAGCCTGGATAGGGCAGCGTCTTGATGGTAATGGCCTGGAGTTCCCGAGGGCCTACCACATGGACATCATTGATGCCTTCTTCCACTACGGCGCCTGCTTCCCGCAGCTTGGCAATCAAAGGTTTCATATGCTCACAGAGTACATTATCCACCAGGATATCTCCCTGGGTCATGGCTCCAGCTACCATGAAAGTCCCCGCTTCGATCCGATCGGGGATCACGGTGTGCTCCCCGCCCTTCATGCTTTCCACGCCGTCGATCCGGATGGCCGTGGTCCCAGCGCCCCGGACCTTGCCGCCCATTACATTGATGTAGTTGGCCAGGTCGACGATTTCCGGTTCCTGAGCCGCATTTTCAATGAGGGTGGTCCCTTTCGCCATGGAAGCTGCCATCATGAGATTTTCTGTAGCGCCTACACTGGGGAAATCCAGGTAGATCGTAGTCCCTACCAGTCCATGGGGAGCAAAGGCCTCGATATAGCCATGCCCCTGTTCGATTTTTGCGCCCAGGGCCTCAAATCCCTTCAGATGGATATCGATGGGCCGGGTCCCGATGGCACAGCCCCCCGGCAGGGATATCTTGGCCCGTCCGATCCGTGCCAGCAGGGAGCCCATGACCAAAAACGAAGCCCGCATGGTACTCACCAAATCATAGGGGGCTTCCCATCCAGTCACATTCCGGCTGTCGATTTTCAGAACATGGGGGGTGGAATGATCCACTTTCAGCCCCAGACATTCCAGTACTTTGCAGATGGTGCTGACATCTTCCAATTCAGGGACTTCCAGAATCGTACTGCCTTCCGTCCCCAGGACAGAAGCTGCAATGATGGGCAATACCGCATTTTTGGCACCGCTGACCCGTACCGTACCCTTCAGGTGATGACCACCCTTTACCACCAGTTTCTCCACTCCTGATTCCACACCTTTCCTTGCTGGAAGAGAAGTCCTGCTTCTCTTTCTTCTTTTATTCATGGATGATTATGGATGCCCCACAGCTTGGCACGCCGTTTCTGCTGATTGTCCAGCTGCTCAGCCAGGCGCAGGCGCATCTCATTCTGTTCTTTTTCCTGCAGGCTCTTTTTCCGAGCGGTTTCCGCCGGATTTTCTATGGCCTGTTTCCTCTTTTTTTCTTCCCAGTGTTGTTTTTCTCGTTCCGCCTTTTCCCGGCGTTTCCGAGAAACCTCCCTGGCCCTCGCCTCTGCCTGCTGCCGAGGTGTCAGCTGATGCTGATGCAGGAATTGTGCACGCCGGATCAGATAAACCGGAACCACCAGTGGCATGAGCAGGAACGTCCCCACTACCCAGAGATTTTTGTGTTTCATCCCAATGCTGTGGCTGTCCAGGAAGATCACCCACGTCACCAGACAGCAAACTACCAGCGCAATCATATTGGACAAGCCGTACGGCACCCCCTTAATGTCTACGGAACTTCCAATTTTACGATTCCAGCTTCCATGTCCATTTGATAACTAGATTATTATACCATAGAACATTCTGTTTTCCATAGAGGGAAATGGAAAAAGGGGCTGTTGCCCATGCAACAGCCCCTTTTTTCAGAAATTTCTCGTATGGGTCCGCAGGCGGTCCGCCAGGATATTGTAGTATACTTCTTTTTCCTGAATGGTTTTCCGGAGCTCACGGATCTGTTCTTCATTGGTGGTTCCTGCCAGCCGTTCATTGAGTTCGACCAGTTCCAGGCGCAGCTGCCCCATTTTGCTGGCAGCCATCTTGCTGATAAAGTCCACAGCGGATCCCCCCTCTGCCTGCTGCAATGACCTTTTCTCCTGCCAGGTTTATTTATCTACTGGATAAGGTGGCACCTTGCCTGCCAACGAGGCTGTCTTCAGCCGTGCTTCCGCCCTGCGCAGGATCTTTTCAGTATGTTCTACGTCCGTCAGGGCGTCTGGATGGTCCAGTCTGGCCAAGGCTTCCTGCCGGATCTTCTGGTATTTGGCTACATCGATGTTCTCGGCTTTCTGGGCCCTGGGTGTCAGGATGACCACCTGATTGTCCCTGACCTCCGCAAATCCCCCTTCTACGTAGACCAGGATCACTTGATCCTCTTTATCCTGTACTTTCAGGGTCCCTTCCCCAAGCACAGCAATCATCGGACTGTGATTGGCTAAGATCCCGACGCCTCCATTTACTGTATTCAACAACACATAGGAAATATCCTCCCTCTTGACCAAAAGTTTTTCAGGGGTGAGGACTTCCAGTTTCATTAACTTGGCCATATCATTCGCCCTTCAGTTTCTTGCCCTTGGCCACCGCCTCATCGATGGATCCCACCATGTAGAAAGCGCTCTCTGGCAAATCATCATGTTTCCCTTCCAGGATTTCTTTGAAGCCCCGGATGGTTTCCGACAGAGGGACGTATTTCCCAGGCTGGCCGGTGAACTGCTGGGCCACGAAAAAAGGCTGGCTCAGGAACCGCTGGACCTTCCTGGCCCTGGATACGGTCAGTTTATCCTGTTCGTTCAATTCTTCCATGCCCAGGATGGCAATGATATCCTGGAGTTCCTTATAGCGCTGGAGGATCTTCTGGACGCCCCGGGCCACTTCATAGTGTTCTTTTCCGATCACCAGTGGATCCAAGATCCGGCTGGTAGAAGCCAGTGGATCCACTGCCGGATAGATCCCCAATTCCACGATTTCACGGGACAGCACTGTGGTCGCATCCAAATGGGCAAAGGTCGCCGCTGGAGCCGGATCCGTCAGGTCGTCGGCAGGGACGTAGACTGCCTGTACGGAAGTGATGGATCCGCTCCGGGTGGAAGTGATCCGCTCTTCCAGAGCTCCCATTTCATTGGCCAGGGTGGGCTGGTACCCTACTGCAGAGGGCATGCGCCCCAGAAGGGCGGAGACTTCAGAACCGGCCTGGATGAACCGGAAGATGTTGTCAATGAACAGCAGGACATCCTGCCCTCCTACATCCCGGAAATATTCCGCCATGGTAAGACCGGTGAGCCCCACCCGCATACGGGCTCCCGGCGGTTCATTCATCTGGCCGTAGACCAGAGCTGTCTTGTCGATGACCCCGGATTCTTTCATTTCACCCCACAGGTCATTCCCTTCCCGAGTCCGTTCGCCGACTCCGGAAAATACGGAATATCCTCCGTGGTTGGTAGCCACATTGTGAATCAGTTCCATAATCAGCACCGTCTTACCCACGCCGGCGCCGCCGAAAAGACCGATTTTTCCTCCCAAGGCATACGGAGCGATCAGATCCACTACTTTGATGCCTGTTTCCATGATCTTGGTTTCCGTGGACTGGTCCGCCAGATCCGGAGCTGGCCGGTGGATGGGCCAATAAGCGGCGGCCTGGACCGGGGTAGGATCATCGTCCACCGTTTCTCCCAGGACATTGAATACCCGTCCTAGGCACCCTTTTCCCACAGGCACCGTAATGGGTTTGCCTGTATCCATCGCTTCCATGTTCCGGGTCAGTCCATCAGTGGAACTCATAGCCACGGTGCGGACTACATCATCCCCGATATGTTGGACCACTTCAGCGGTCAAATGCACATGGATGTCCTTCGACGCCCTGGCATCGATCTCAATGGCATTGTAAATGGCCGGCAGTTCTTTATCCGGGAAACGGATATCCACTACGGGCCCCATCACTTGGACCACTCTGCCCACATGCCCTCTGGCTTTGGCAGAGAGACGGGCAACGGCCTTGTCGATTGCTTGTTTCTGCTCTTCCGACACGATTCGTGCCTCCCTTATTTCAACGCTTCTGCGCCGCTGACGATTTCATTGATTTCCGTAGTGATGCTGGCCTGCCGCACCTTCTGATAGTAAACCTGCAGCTTTCCCAAAAGATTCTGGGCGTTGTCCGTAGCTGTACTCATAGCCGTCATCCGAGAAGCCAGTTCGCAGGCCGAACTTTGGATGAGCGCTGTAAAGATCTGGCTGCGCAGATAGTAATGAGCCAGGTAGGAAAGCATCTTGGCTGGTTCCGGTTCGAAGATCAGCGTGGTGTAATCCGTAGGATCATCTTCCTCCCAGACCTCCTGGGAACGGACTTCCAACGCATTCTTTGCTTTCGGCTGCACCGGCAGCAGCGGCACCGTCTTAGGGATCTGGATCATGGCGGATTTGAAATAGGTGAAGATGATATCCACTTCATCCACTTCCCGGTGGACGAAAAGGGATTCCACATAATCGGCGATTTCTTCCGCCGCCTCAAAAGTCGGTTTTTCCGAAAATCCTGACCAGCTTTTGGCGATATGATAGCCCCAATGATTGAGGCTGATCTTCATCTGCTTGCCCACTGCCAAAAGCGGCGAATCCTCTTTGCCCCTGAGCTCTACTCCGGTATATTTGACGACATTGTTATTATAAGGACCGGCCAGCCCCTTATCCGACCCGATGACCACATAGGCGGTCTTATACACCGGCCGTTTTTCCAGGAGCGGATTGGCCTTCATATCCAGATGAGCCATCACCGACGGATCGCTGACCGCTTCCTGGAGGATGCTTTTCAGTTTTTCTGCATAGGGCAGGCTGGCATCAGCCCGCTGCTGGGCCTGATGCATCCGGGCCGAGGCCACCATCTGCATGGCTCCCGTGATCTTGCTGATGCTGCCTACCGTTTTCATATGGGCACGGATCCCACTGGTATTTGCCATCCAGGATCACCTGCCTTACATGCTGCTTGCCGAGCCAGGCGAAAACAGTTTCCCGAAGTCATCCAGGGCCTCGTCCAGCTCTTCCTTCAGGTCATCAGAGAGTTTCTGTTCTTTTTCCAGCCGGGTCAGGATAATGGAGCAGTGATTGTTCAGATACCCCAGCATCTCATGGGCATACCGGGTCACCTCTTCCACCGGGATTTCATCCAGGAATCCATTGTTCACCGCATAGAGGGAAATGACTTCCTGGGCCATGGAAAGGGGCTGGTACTGCCCCTGTTTCAGCATTTCCGTCACCCGTGCCCCACGGTCCAGCTGAGCCTTGGTCTCCCGGTCCAGATCGGATCCAAATTGGGCAAAAGCCGCCAGTTCCCGGTATTGGGCCAGGGAAAGCCGCAATGTCCCCGCTACGCTTTTCATAGCTTTGGTCTGGGCCGCGCCCCCTACCCGGGAAACAGAAAGCCCAGAGTTCAAAGCCGGACGGACACCGGAGTTGAACAGGTCCGTTTCCAGATAGATCTGACCGTCCGTAATGGAAATCACGTTGGTAGGGATATAGCCGCTCACATCCCCTGCCTGGGTCTCGATAATGGGCAGGGCCGTCATGGAACCGCCCCCATGCCGTTCATTCCGGCGGCAGGCCCGTTCCAAGAGCCGGGAATGGAGGTAGAACACATCCCCAGGATACGCTTCCCGTCCCGGCGGACGGCGGAGCAGCAGGCTCATGGCCCGGTAGGCCACGGCGTGTTTGCTCAAGTCGTCATAGACGATCAGCACATCTTTTCCCTGATCCATGAAATATTCCCCCACAGCAGCCCCGGCATAAGGAGCCAGATACTGCATAGGAGCTGTATCGGCAGCCGTCGCCGCCACGATCATGGTATAGGCGGTGGCACCGTATTGTTCAAAAGTATGGTACAGCCGAGCTACGGACGAAGCTTTCTGTCCGATAGCGACATAGATACAGATCACATCCTTGCCCTTCTGGTTCAGGATGGTATCGACGGCAATGGCGGTCTTTCCAGTTCCCCGGTCTCCGATGATCAGTTCCCGCTGGCCCCGGCCAATGGGTACCAGGGCATCTACAGCCTTGAGCCCGGTCTGGAGCGGGACATCCACCGGCTGGCGGGCAGCGATTCCCGGAGCCTGATGTTCAATGGGATACTTGACCTGTGTCTTGATGGCCCCTTTACCATCCAAGGGAAGCCCCAGGGGGCTGACGATCCGTCCCAGCATGGCATCTCCTACAGGGATTTCCATGATTTCACCGGTCCGGCGCACCATATCTCCTTCTTTGATTTCCGTGGCGCCGCCCAGCAGCACGATCCCCACTTCATTTTCCCGGAGGTTCTGGACCATCCCATAGACTCCGTCATGGAGGGCCACCAGTTCGCCGCTCATGGCACCGCCCAAACCGGAAGCCGTGCAAATGCCGTCGCCGACTTTTTCCACCACTCCGATTTCTTCCAAATCTACATCATTGTGGAACGATTTGACCCCCTGGGCCAAGGCATCGGTCATTTTTTCCGTATGGTCCAGATCTTGGTCATCCAGATGGATGGCTTTCATGATGGCATCCATCTTTTCCAGCTGACGTTTCATGGTGGCATCAAAAATGTGGTCTCCGTACTGGATCAGTACGCCGCCGACCACGCTGGGATCCACCTTTTTTGCCTGCAGTTCTACAGGTTTCTGGAATTTCTCTGTCAGCAGTTCCTTCAGCAGTCCTGCCTCCTCTGCATCCAGAGGACGGGCCGTGGTGACCGTTAGCGGCAGGATATCTTCCCCTTCAAATAGAGTCTCGTCATCCTGGGTAAGGGTCACTCGTTCCAGGATCTGCTTCCACAGAGCTTCCTTGCTTTTGCTGTTCATAGGTTGTAACTGCCTCCACAGTTCCTTTGCAGGGACTTCTTATTTTTTCTGTGCAGCCAGGGTTTCATCGGTGATCCTGGCAACCAGCTGCTGATCTTCTGCTGAAGTCAGTTTTTCCTGCAGTACCCGTCCGGCGATTTCCGTACTCAGAGCGATGATCTGTTCCCGGACATCCAGCAGGGCTTTTTTCTTTTCGATTTCCACAGTCTGCCGTCCGGAGGCCAGCAGTTCCTCCCGCTCCTTCTGGGCATTGGCCAGCGCTTCATCATGGAGCTCCTGGGCCATAGCATTGGCTTTGGAAATGATATCGTTGGCTTCTTTCTTGGCATTCTTCAGCTGGGTGACATATTCCGCCTTCAGTTCCTCAGCCTCTTTCCGGGCATGATCCGCCTGGTCCATATCCTTGACGATCTTCGTCCGGCGGTCATCCATAGCCTTCAAAAGAGGCTTATAGGCAAACTTCGCCAGCACCCACAGCAGGATGATGAAGTTCACCACCTGGGCAATCAGTGTATAGTTAATACTTACCATTCCCGACCACTTCCTTTCTCCCCACGGTTCTCCCCATTCTTTTATTTAACAAAAGGATTGGCGAATACCAGGACGATAGCGATAACGGAAGCAATGATGGGGATGGATTCGACCAAGCCGATACCGATCAGCATGTTCACCTGGAAGCTGCCGGCCTGTTCCGGCTGCCGGGCCATACATTCCAAGGCTTTGGAGGCAACGGTGGAGTCCCCTCGGGTAGCCGCGAAAGAAGCACCTACGCCAATTAAGGCTGCGCCCAAAATAGAAGCGATGATGATCAGGGTATTGTTGTCTATCATTTTTTACATCCTTTCTTTTTCCAGACTTTTATTTGTTGGAATGGACTTGCTTAAAAATCGGAGCCAGGGCAATCACGGTCAGCATCGTAAAGATGAAAGCCTGGAGAAAACCTATGATCAGGCTGAAACCGATCCACAGGTTCGGTACCACCCAAGGTACCAGCATATACAGCACAGCCAGCAGGATTTCCCCTGCCAGGATATTCCCGAAAAGACGCAGAGCCATGGTCAGCGGTTTGGCCAGTTCTTCGATGATGTTCAGCGGGAGCATCAGGGCAAAGGGAGAAACCAGATGTTTGAAGTATCTGGGCCCCTGCTGGATGACCCCAATGATATAGGTGGCAACGGCGACCGTAATGGAAAGTCCCAGTGCCACGTTGATGTCATTGGTCGGTGAAGACAGATGCACGCCCACAGAAGGCATCAGCCCCAGCTCGTTCCCCACAAAGATGTACAGGAACAGCGTCAGGACAAAAGGCGTGGCCACCCGGCGTCCTTCTACCCCAAGGTTGGCATCCATCAATTTCTCCAGCCACTCAACGATCATCTCCACCAAATTCTGGATTCCATAGGGAATCTCCCGCACCCGGCGGGTGGCGGCAAAGACGATTGCGGCCACGATCAGCATGGTGAGCCAGGACATATAGAGGGTCTGCATATTCAGGCTGATCCCCGGCAGGACTTCTGTAGTCCCATAATGGATGACTTCCGAACTTGCAGCTTCTGCAATTCCCATATACGTATCACTTCCTTTACAAGATTTTTATTTTTTATCGGAAACTCTGGACATCCAGGGTTCCCGGCATCCAAGACGGCACCGGGCCATCTGGATGATCAACCCCACATTCAAGATCAGGAAACCGGCCATGACCAGCACCGACTGCCACCGGTACCGCAGGGCCAGCAGTGTCCAGCACAGGAGGACGGCAATGCGGCAAAACATGGTCCGGTGCATGGCAAGGGCCGCTTTTCCAGGCTCCTTCCGCATGCCCCGGTGGATTCCCCACAGCACCAGGAATGTATCGGACAGCCCGGCAGCCGTTCCCAAAACGGCCCCTCGGCCATCCCCTCCTGACACCAGAGCCAGGACCAGGAAGCAGCCGGCCAGTACCGCCTGTTTCCGGAAGAGGCTCCGAAGCTGTCCTCCCAAGAGCTGGAGCAGATTCCCGTCGGGAGTTCCCGGAACTGCTTTCCGGAAATCCATTTCCGGCTACTCTTGCTGTCCCCCATGGAATTCCGGCATCAGTTCCACAGGATACCCATGGGTATGGAGCAGATAGGTGACGATCCGGCTGGCAGCCTGCCCATCCCCATAGGGATTGACAGCTTCTGCCATGGACCGGTAATATTTTTCATCGTTCAGAAGACGGCAGGTGGCAGCATACACATCTTCCTTCCCAGTGCCGATCAGTTTCACTGTACCGGCGGCAACAGCCTCCGGGCGTTCCGTTGTACTGCGCAGCACCAGGACTGGTTTGCCCAAAGCAGGAGCCTCTTCCTGGATGCCGCCGGAATCCGTCAAAACAATATCTACCCGGGCCATCAGGTTGGCAAAAGGTTCATACTCCATAGGTTCCAGCAGATGGACCCGATCCATTTTCCCCAAGACCGCTTCTGCTACTTCCCGCACTTTGGGATTCTTGTGCATGGGGAAGATGGCTTCCGCCTGGGGATTGTCCTTCAGGACTTCTTTCAAGGCCTGGTAAACATGGCGCATGGGCGCGCCCAGATTCTCTCTCCGATGGGTAGTCATGAGGATCAGTTTATGGTCAGAACGGATGGCTTCCTCCAGTTTGGGATTATGGAAGTCGAAAGAATCCTTCACCGTAGCCTGGAGGGCGTCGATCACCGTATTCCCGGTTACATAGATACTATCCTCTTTGATATTTTCCTTCAGGAGATTGGCCTTGGCATTAGCCGTCGGTGCAAAATGGAAGTCTGTGATGGCTGCCGTTAGTTTCCGGTTCATCTCTTCCGGGAACGGAGAATATTTGTTCCCCGTCCGGAGCCCCGCTTCCACATGGCCCACAGGGATCTGCTTGTAGAAAGAAGCCAGCGCACCCACAAAAGTAGTCGTGGTATCCCCATGGACCAGGACCAGATCAGGCTGTGCCTGTTCCAGGACTTCCTTCAGGCCCATCAAGGCCCGGCTGGTCACATCATACAAAGTCTGGCCTGCGGTCATGATGTTCAGATCATAATCCGGTTTGATCTGGAACAAGTCCAGCACTTGATCCAGCATTTCCCGGTGCTGGGCTGTCACCGCAACGATGGGCTCCAGCATATCCGGATACTTTTTCATTTCCAGTACCAGCGGGCACATCTTGATGGCTTCCGGACGGGTACCAAAAATCGTCATGACTTTCAATTTGTTCATTTTCCTTCGCCCCTATTTCATGATCTATCCTGTAAAATTCCTATTTTCCGAGCACCAATGAAAATCACTGCCAGCAGGAATACCAGCAGCGCAATGGCATAGATCCCCTCCATTTCTGTCAGGAGCACCGCCGTAAGGCAGAGCCCTGCACTGATCAAATACATGAAAATCACAGCCTGCCGCTGACTGAAGCCCATGGCCAGCAGACGATGATGGATATGGCCTTTATCCGGGCTGAAGATCGGCCGCCCGTTTTTATAACGGCGTACAATGGCAAACGCTGTATCCATGATGGGAAGGCCCAACGCAATGGCAGGGACCAGCAGGGCAATGGTAGCTGCACTCTTCACCGCTCCAAAAATGGAGATGGCCGCCAGCATATACCCCAGGAAAAGGCTCCCTGTGTCCCCCATGAAAATGGTAGCCGGATTGAAATTATACCGGATGAAGCCGATGATGCCCCCCGCCAGAGCCGCCGTCAGGACAGCCACCGGATACAGCCCCTGCTGCAGGGCCACCATGATGATGGTGACAGAGGCAATGGCAGATACACCGGCTGCCAGGCCATCCAGTCCATCGATCAGATTCACCACGTTGGTAAAGCTGACGATCCAGAACACGGTAAAAGGGATGGAAAGATAATTCAAATAAAAATAGCCGCCCCAGGGATTGTTGAGCCACTCGATCCGGATCCCGAAGCAGACCGGGACCAAGGCTGCCACAATTTGGCCGACCAGCTTGACTTTCGCTGCCAGCTGGAACATATCATCCAAAATCCCTACGATGGCGATCACCGTGCCGCCCAACAAGATCCCCACCACATCCCGGGTCAATTCCATGCTGACGACAGCAGCTGCCATGAACCCAAGATAAATAGCCAGGCCTCCCATCCGTGGCATGATCCGATGATGGACTTTCCGTGCATTGGGGCGGTCCACTGCTCCGATGCGGAATGCCAGTTTCTTCACAAAGGGTGTCAGGACCCAGCTGATGATCAGCGATATGCTCAATGCCAGTAAATATGTCTTCACAAAACAAGCCTTTCTGCGGATTTCCCGCCCAGGGAAAATCTATTTTCCCTTTTCTCGGTGATATTATCCTACTTTTTCACTCATACAGATTTATTATAGTACAGTTTGGGAAAATCTACAATTTCTTCCCCTGCTCCTTGGGGACAATTTTACCATATTTTCTTGTTTCAATCCTGTCATTTCGGTTTACAGTCCTTCTGTCACGTGATAAACTGAAGACCATCGGAGGTGTTTCTATGGATGAACTGATCCAGCTGTTCACGGTATTTGCCCGTATCGGAGCCGTCACATTCGGAGGGGGCTATGCCATGCTCCCCATTCTCCAGGCAGAGGTCGTGGAAAAATACCATTGGGCTACCGAGGAGGAACTAGCCGATTATTATGCTGTGGGACAGTGTACCCCTGGCGTCATCGCCGTCAATACGGCCACTTTCATCGGGATGAAGAAAAGAGGGATCCCTGGCGGGATCGTCGCTACCTTAGGCGTAGTCTTCCCTTCTCTGGTGATCATCACGGTGATTGCTGCTTTCCTTTCCAATTTTTCCCAGATCCAATTCGTCAAAGATGCCTTTGCCGGCATCCGGGTCTGCGTCTGTGTGCTGATCTTCAATGCTATCAAGAAGCTGGCTAAAGGAGCCCTGGTGGATAAACTGACCTGTCTGCTGTTCCTAGCGGTCATGGGGATCAACTTATTCTCCACCCTTTCTCCTGCCTGGCTGGTTGTCTTTTCCGGAATGGTTGGCCTGGCAGCAAAAAAAGCAGGAGGTGCATTGTAATGGGGCTTTTCTTCCACCTTTTTTGTGAATTTTTTAAGATCGGGCTGTTCGCCATCGGCGGAGGCATGGCTACTATCCCGTTCCTGACTAAACTCTCAGCTGCTACGGGCTGGTTCACAGAGACGGACCTGCTGAACATGATCGCCGTCTCTGAATCCACACCTGGTCCCATCGGAGTCAATACGGCTACCTATGTAGGGTATCATATCACCGGCCTTTCCGGGGCTGTGATCGCAACCTTGGGCCTTATCACTCCTTCCGTCATCGTGATCATCATCGTTTCCCAGTTCTTGAAGAAATTCGGAGACAGCAAATATGTCAAAGCCGTAATGTACGGACTGCGGGCCGCTTCCGCCGGTCTGATCGCTGCAGCCGGGTTCCTGGTCGCCCGGGTCACCCTGCTCCATCCCGAAGCCTGGAAAACGGGAAACATGGCTGGGCTGCTGAACCTGCCCTCCATCTTGCTGGCTGTGATCCTGTTCCTGCTCACCAACCGATACAAAAAAATCCATCCCATCGCCTTCCTGGCCGCTTCGGCTGTGGTAGGGGTGGTATTCCATTTTGCGGGGTAAGGAAAAGAGGGGATGTTGCATGTCTTGTGCAACATCCCCTTCGTCATACGTCAGTCGTCATGCGCTTTATGACAGGCTGTTGCTTATGCAACAGCCTCCTTTTTTTTGCGTTCCATATACCGCAGCCGCAGGCTCAGGAAGGCGGCGGAGAAGAAAATACCGGTGATGAGCCCCAGCCAATAACCGTCCGGGCCCTTGTGGAGCCCGTGGTCCAGGAACAACCCAAAGGGCAGGGCAATGCCCCAATAAGCCGCCAAAGCGGAATAAAAAGTGGCCTTTACATCCTTGTAGCCCCGGAGGACACCCTGGATGGGCGCAGCCGTGCTGTCAAAGAATTGGAAGGCTACGGCAAAGGTCAGGAAGTGCATGATGGGATCCATCAGATTCAGATCCGCCGTATAGAGCCGGGCAATCAGCCCTCTGCCCAGGAACAGACAGCAGCCGAAGAAAGCCCCGATCAGGATGTTAGACAGCCGTCCCGTATCTGCATAGGCCTTGGCCTGAACAAAATCCCGGGCTCCCACATAGGCTCCTACGATGATGGTCAGTGACAGGGAAAAACTCAGGGGCACCATGTACAGCATATTGCAGAAACTCATGGCCGCCTGGTTGGCTGCCACCACCACGGTCCCGAACCGGGATACCAGCAGGCATTCCACTCCGAAGAAGCTGGTTTCCAAGAAGATGGCTAACCCCATGGGGATGCCGATGCGCAGATGTTCCCGGATATGGCGGAATGAAAAACCGGAAGTCCGGAATACATGAAAATCTCGGAATACCTGCAACCGGATCACCAGGAAAGCGAAGGAGAGGAAGAGCAGCCAGCAGGTGATGGCCGTCCCTACTCCGGCTCCCGGACCTCCCAGGGCCGGAGCTCCCATTTTGCCGAAGATAAAGATATAGTTCATACAGGTATTCACCGGCATGGTCAAGATGAAGAGCCGCATGGTCATCTGGGTATATCCCATGGTGTCCACAAAGGAACGGAGGATATTGGCACAGAATAAAGGTAGGATGCCCCAGGCTACGAAGCCTAGGTACCGGAAAGCTACCGTCCTGACTTCCGGATCCAGGCTCATGGTGTCCAGAATCCTAGGCAGCAACTGGGAACCGGCCCCGATCACCGTCACGGCCAGGGCACAGGCCAGGGCCAGACCACTGGCCACAGCTCCGGAAATCTTCTGGAACTGCCGTGCTCCCCGGTAGTTGGCCACGATAGGGGTCAAAGCCTGGAGGATCCCATTGAGCCCGGTGAACACCGGCATCCACACATTGGTGCCGATGGCTACCCCGGCCAGTTCAGAGGTCCCGGCATGGCCGCTCATCACCGTATCGAAAAGGCTCATCCCCGTGATACAGAGCTGGGTGATCAGGATGGGGATCATCACTCCCAGGATCTTCTTCAGACGGGAACGGAAAGTACCGGTTCCCGTAAACGTCATTGCAGTCAACCAATCAACTCCTACCTCATAAACTCGATATGCCTCTTTACATAGCCGTACATGATGTAGTTGGCCAGGGCATCCTTTTCTTCCGTATCCGGCTTCTCTTCATCCAGGGTAGCCACGAAACTCCGGTCAGCCGAATAATAATAAGCTTTGCCGCCAAAATACCCCAGAGCATAGGGATGAGGCACTGTCTGGAGCAGGTCCCGCCCCAAAAATTCCGGAGGCACCGGCTGCCCCAGCAGGGTCAGCAGAGTAGGAGCCATATCCTGCTGGCTGGCATACATGGATCCGTCCAGTTCTGCCAGCGGCGCCAGGTTCTTCGAAATGAAGATCACCGGAATGGGGGCCACGCTCTGCTTGTCCTGAGGATTGCTCACCAGGGTCTTATATTCCCCGCCAGAATGGGGATTGTGGTCAGCTGTCACGATGAACAAGGTCCGGTCATCCATCAGCCCCTGTTTGGAAGCTTCTTCGAAGAAATGTTGGATGGTCTTATCCACCCAGTACATGCCGCAAACGGTAGCAGTCCCGTTATCCCGTACATCTTCCGGCATCTCCGCATAGGTATATCCGTAATAGGGATAGGGCTGATGCATGTCCAGGGTCTTGCACACCAGGAACAGCTTCTGGCCACGATGTTCCGCCAGGGTCTTCAGGGCCACATCATACATGACGTCGTTGTGGAAGCCCCAGCCGCTGGCCCCCTTGTACCCCATGTTCCCCAGATCTTCTTTCGCCAGATAGTGTTCCATCCCAAACTGGGCAGGATATTCCCGGTATTCATTGGCATAGTACCGGCTGGAAGCATTGATGAAATACCCTGCATAACCGGCCTGCTGGAGGCTCCGGAACAGGGAGGGCTGCCGCTCGCCGGGCAAGTCCTTGTCGTAGACCAGCTGGGACCGGAAAGTAGCATTGAGTCCCTGGGTGGTAGGTACAGCAGAGGAATAATAATGATCGATCCGGGGATATTTTTTCAGCAGGGAATCCAGATAAGGCGTAGCATCCGCCGGGATGCTGGGGTTGTAATGATGGAGGTAGTCACGGTGGACGCTTTCCAGGATCAGCATCACCACCCGGTCGTAAGCCGACTGCTTCCGGGGTACGATTTTCTGTTTGGGCAGGATCCCCAGTTCTTCCAGAGCAGCCTTGTCCTTCTCCGACAGGGTCCGTTCCTGGTATTTCCAGGGATCATGGACCACCTTGTCGGTTTTGAAGAAAGCTTTGTGGAAGAAGTTCACGTTGATGGGATAGGCCACCATGGCCCGGGTGGGCTTCCGGCTTTTTTCCATATCCACTTCGATATCCAGTCCGCTCACACTGTCCGCCGCATGGTAGACCCCTTCCGCCAGCAGCAGGTAGGATCCGTTGAGTCCCAGGGCAAACAGCACCACGCACAAAAGGGACCAGGGCAGATTGGGTTTCTGCCGCCGGGGCCGGCTGACCCGGAACAAGGGGATGAACGCCAGCAAGACCGCTCCGATCAGCCCCAGCTGCCAATTCTCTGTAGTGCTCAGGATCCCTTTGGCAGCATAGATATTCAAGTTGTCGAATAAGACGCTCTCCACATGCATGGAGGTATTCCAGAAATAGATCCCGTCCCCCAGGATCAAGATACAAGTCACATAGTAGACCAGGAAATAGACGGCCTTCAGGATCCGGTTGGGCCAGTGATGGTAGCACATGGCCGCCAGGAGCACCAGTACGATGTTATTGAACAGTCCGGCCAACACGGAAAGAGTCGTCATGAAACCAGGATCTAGTTCCAGATAAGATACCATGAAGAAGGCATCTGCTAGATACAGGACTCCCGTGACCACCACAGGGAAATACCGTTTCACCCGGTCCCGGATTCTCCGGTGCTGGACATACAGGAAGATCACCACCCAGGAAAGCAGCAGATCCCGGCAGAAATAGTTCAGGGTATGATACCAGAATTCAGCCCAGGGAAATGGGACAATCTCTTTGAGGAAATTCCAGCGGTAATAGGCTTCCGCTGCAAAACACAGGAGCAGGATCACTCCATAAATCACTTTCTTCTTCACTGGCAGCCTCTCAAGAAATAAACTCTAAGGATTTAGGTAGCAGCATCAGGGACAGGGGAGAATTGACCACTGCATCCCCATCCAGCTCTGCTGCGAATTTCTTCACATTGCAGCGGATATCCACCTGTTGCGCCGGATAGATTTCCACACTTTTGTCCAAGGTCAGCATATCTGCGGCGATCAGCGCCGTATATCGGAGGAAATCCACACATCTGCCCTTGGTGAAGAGACAAACATGCATGGTGGGATTGGACAGAGACCCGCCATTGACCAGAGAAAAACGTCCCGCATAATACCGGCTCTTGGTCACGATGACCGAGCTGGCCTGATGCCAGACCCCATCTCCGTTGATCATCACCTGGAACCGGTATTTCCAGTTGTGGAGGAGCATTTCATTCCCCAGCACCCGTCCGCTCTGGCGCACATAGGCCAAAGTAGAAAGGTATTTCTTCTCTTTGGGGGTCACCTGCTGCACCACCATGGAATCCACCCCGATCCCGGCTACTGTCAGGAATATCCGGTCGTTGGCCCGCCCTAGGCAGACCGGCGTAGTCACCCCTTTGGAGACCCGGTACATCCAGTTGTGGACGTCGGTTTTCTGCATTAGTTCCTTGGCCACCAGATTCACCGTACCAGCCGGATAAATGCTCACATAAGGCCAATAATCCTGATCCACACATTCTTCCACTAGAGCCCGAAGGGTTCCATCCCCACCGGCTACGATGACCCACTGGATCTTTTCGGCACAGATTTTTTTCCCTACAGCCTGGGTTTCTGCAAAAGTACCCACCGTCACGTACTGGAAACGTTCTGACCCATACAGCCGCATGAGCTGCCGGGCAATGCTTTCCACATTGTTGTGGATCCCGTTGAAAAAATTCTGCTTTCCAGAATTATGGTTGTGGACCAGGATGACTCTTTGGAAAGCGTTGATATCTACTTTATGACGCAGCATGATGATCTCCTATGATTTCCTTTTATTTAGCATAAATCCATTTCTTCCTGGAAAAATAGTTCCAAATGGTCACCAGCGCTGAAGCTGCCACCTTTGACTCCATCACCGGGAAGCCCAGCCCTCCCACAAAGATCCGCATCAGCAGCACATTAAATACCAGCCCCAGGGTAGAAACCACCAGGACCAATGAGAATTCCTTGCTTTTGCTGTACCGCACTCCGCTGGTAAAGACCCAGATATTCGTAGCCACATAGTGACATACTGTAGAGCAGAGATAGGCCGCTGCTGTTGCCAGGAGATAGTTCCACCCCCAGCAGCGGTTGAACAGATAGACCAGTCCCCACTCAAACAAAGCAGCCGTGCCCCCGATGCATAGATAACAGAGGACACGGATCTTTTCATTCTTTGATTTTTGCAGCATTTCAGTGCCCCATCAGCTGGTAGAGCAGCATCAGCACCACCCCAGGGACGCCAAAAAAGCCGGCCACCAGAGCGGAGATGAAATGGATGGGGATCGTAATGCCGAAGATTCCACCCAGCAGGTTGAACATCCACAGCAGGACCACCCCGCAGATACCGTTCCACAACAGCTTCAGGGAAAGAGAAAACATATTGATGACCAGGAACAGGACAACCAGTGCTGCCCCTCCTGCCAGCCATATTTCCATGATATTCGACCGCCTTTCCAGAATTTGCCGTCTTGCGGCTGCCTTGGAAGGATTAGATTTCCCGCCGGTTCTCCAGAGCCTTGTACAAGGTCAGTTCGTCAGCGTACTCCAAATCGCCGCCCACCGGAAGTCCGTGAGCGATCCGGCTCACTGTGATTCCCGTAGGACGGATCAGCCCCGCCAGATAATTGGCCGTAGCCTCTCCTTCCACATCAGAATTGGTGGCAATGATGACTTCCTTTACATCGCCCTTCTGGAGCCGGAGCAGCAGCTCCCGGATCTTCAGCTGATCCGGTCCCACGCCATCCAAAGGAGACAGGACCCCATGGAGCACATGGTACAGGCCCTGGTACCCCCGGGTCCGTTCCATGGCCGCTACATCCTGAGGCTGTTCCACCACGCACACCAGGCTCCGGTCCCTTTCCTTGTCCTGACAGATTTCGCACAGATCCCCTTCGCACAAGTCGAAACACTGGTGGCAGAGATGGACATGGTCCTTCACATCCAGCAGGGCATGAGCCAGGGCTTCCACATCTTCCCGCTTCATATCCAGCACATGATAGGCCAGACGGAGGGCCGATTTGGAACCGATTCCCGGCAGTTTCCGCAGCAGTTCATGGAGCCGTGCCAGAGGTTTTACCATCCGCATGCCCGGAACCGTCCTTTAGAACATCCCGGGCAGTTTCAGTCCTCCGGTGACTTTGCCCAGTTCTTTTTCCGTCATTTCATCTACTTTTTTCATGGCATCATTGACAGCCGTGACGATCAGGTCTTGGAGCATTTCCACATCTTCTGGATCCACGGCGTCCGGGGACAGGGTCAGACTGACCAGGTTCTTGTTCCCGTTGACCACGGCTTTGACAGCCTCTCCGCCGGCAGTACCTTCCACTTCCCGTTCTTTCAGTTCTTCCTGGAGTTTCGTCATCTCGCTCTGCATCTTCTGGACTTTTTTCAACATGCCCTGCATGCCGTTCATAGCCATTCCACCTTTAAACATTCTGTTTCCTCCTCATAGTTCCTATCGTTTTTTCTTACTCTTTATAGACTTCACCGCCAAAGACCTGCATGGCTTTTTTCACGCCTTCAGGGAGTTCCCTTTTCTTTACAGGCTGTGGGGTGGGATCGGCTGCTGTAGCTGCTATCTGGGGTTCCTGGCTGCCCGATGCCAGGGGAGGTTCCGCTTCGACCGGCGGTTCGGAGGGCAAGGGGATGCTCTCTTCCGGAGAAGCTGTCGGATACGATACCGTCTCTGCAGGAGCAGGAGCCTTTTCCCTGGGTTTATGCAGAGAGATTTCCCCCTCCTGCTGAACCACCTGGAGCCGGACAGCCTCTCCCGTAGTTTCTTTCAGGATGTCTTGGATCAGTGTCTTGAAAGCCGAGTCCTCCAATCTTTCCTTTTCGAAGGAAGAATTGACCGCCAGGAGCAGTTCCCGGTCCTGATAATCGGCCACCCGAGCCATTTCTGCATAGACCAAGAAGGTCCGTTTCCGCCGCCGCTTCAAGCCCTGGAGCACCTGCTGCCAGAGCTGTTCTCCCAAAGCCCGGCCACTGCCGTCGAAGCAGGGTCCCTGGCCAGTATCGGGTCCAGTGGCTGCCAGTCCGGGGCGGGAGACCGGAGCCGGGCGGGAAGCCGGAACCCCTGCCGCCGGAGCAGCCGGCTGGCTGGGCCTTTTTTCTTCCTTTCGGACTGCAGCCGCCATCCGGGCAAAGGCAGCCCGTGGATCCTTGGACTGCTGCGCAGCAGCCGGGACAGGTTCCCGGCGAACCGGAGAAGCAGAGCGTGCTGCTGGCGCCGGCTGGACGGCCATAGGAGCCGGAGCGGATTGGACGGGGACAGCTTGACGGACTGCCGGCGCCACTGGAAGCCCTCCCTGTTCCAAAGCCGCCACCTGTTTTTCCAGGCTGTCGATCCGAGCCAGGAGAGCTGCTTCGGTATTCCCTCGATTCTGACACAGATCGAACAGACACAGTTCTCCCACGATCTTTTTCCGCAGGGAATACTTGCTTTCTTTCACGGCTTCATGGAGCCGCTCCACAGCAGCGATGATTTGGCTGGAAGTAAAAAGGGACGCCGTCTGTTCCAAGGCTTCCCGGGTATCCGTCAGATAGATTTCCTGGTATTCCCGGTCTGCCTGGAACAGCAGCAGGGCACGGAAGTATTCCATCATTTCCCCCAAGATCTGCTCCGTTTCCTTTCCCTGTTCCAAGAGCTGCCCCAGCGTATCCAAGGCGCCGGCCAAGTCCTTATGGCCGATCCGGATGATCAATTCCCGGAGCTTTTCCCGCCCTACCAGGCCCAGGACCTGGCGGACCGTCTCTTCCGTCACCCGATCGGCCATGATGCTGCACTGGTCCAAAAGGCTCAGGGCATCCCGCAGTCCTCCGTCTGCCTGGATGGCCATCAGGCGCAGGGCTTCCGGTTCCGCCTGGATATGGCTGCCCTCGGCCACTTTGGCCAAATGAGCCGCGATCTCATCCACCGTAGCCCGGCGGAAATCGAACCGCTGGCACCGGGACAGGATGGTATTGAGGATCTTCTGGGGCTCCGTGGTAGCCAGGATGAATACCACATGTTCCGGGGGCTCTTCCAGGGTCTTCAGCAGGGCATTGAAAGCATCGGTGGTGATCATATGGACTTCATCGATGATGTACACTTTGTACCGGCTGGAAACCGGCGCAAAATAGACTTGTTCCCGGATCTTCCGGATCTCATCGATACCCCGGTTGGAGGCCGCATCGATTTCGATGACATCGCCTGATGTCCCCTCCGTGATTTCCCGGCAGTTCTCACACTGGTTGCAGGGATGGGGTGTAGGCCCCTTCTCACAGTTCAGGGCTTTTGCCAGGATCCGCGCCGTACTGGTCTTTCCGGTGCCCCGCGGGCCGGCAAACAGATAAGCATGGGAAATCCTCCCTGTTTCCAGGGCATTGGTCAGGGCTTTCTTGATGGGAGCCTGTCCCACCAGATCATCGAAATCCTGGGGACGCCAGGTACGGTATAATGCAACGTAAGCCATCTTTCCCATCCTTTCTGTTTTGATCCTTTGCTATTATACCTTGTTTTTGGCTGGGACTTCAACTAGATTCTGAAAATCTCCCAAAAAACATCTTGACAACAGATTGTAAATTCGATATACTGTTACTCGCGGTTGTCGTTCAGACGGCTGTACAAACTGAATAGCTGTACATCAGCAATTCAACCTGGAGAGTTGTCCGAGTGGTTGAAGGAGCACGCCTGGAAAGCGTGTATACGGGGTAACCGTATCGAGGGTTCGAATCCCTCACTCTCCGCCATTTTATCCAATCAGCTGCGTCGTGCGGCTTTTATTTTTCCGGCGGACTGCAGGAGTGGGTCCTGCGCAATGGAGGCCTGTGAATCTTGTCAGGTCCGGAAGGAAGCAGCAATAAGCAGATACCCCCATGTGCCGCAGGGGTGCCTGCCCCTGCAGCCCGCCGGGAAAATAAAGAAAAAAGACTGTTGCCCGCGCAACAGTCTTTTTTTGTCGCGGGCCGTGAGTCGCGGGCTTGTTGCTACAGCCCAAAGATCCGGTTTTCCAAATTTCATTCGATTTTCCCTTATCATTCTATAGAAAAGGAACAACCGGGTTGAACTTCCAAGCTCGTGACCCGTGACTCGCGGCCCGTGACTGGGGGTGTGAATTCTTTCACACCCCCTTTTTTAGTACACTTCCAATACCTTTCCGGGATTCAGGATATCCAGCGGATCCAGAGCCTTTTTGATGGTTTCCATCATATACAGCTCTCCCGGATCCGCCAGCCGGGCCAGCTGCTCCACTTTCTTGGCCCCGATACCATGTTCTCCGCTGAGTTTCCCGCCCATGGCATAGATGTACTGATAGGCTTTTTCATGGAAAGCCCCCAGAGCCTGTTCCCATTCCGTATCGGACAGTTCTCCCTTCAAGATAGCGAAGTGGAGATTCCCGTCCCCTGCATGGGCCAGGGTGAACACTCGGAAGGGGTATTTATTGGCTTCCGCGGACAGGGCATCGATGGCCTGGGCGATTTTATCCAGAGGGACCACGAAATCATCGCTGGTCATGACTTTGCTCAGCACCCGGGTAGATTCCAGACAATTCTTCCGCAGGGTCCATACCCGGTCATCGGCCACCCGCACATCCGCTGCCCCATGGCTCCGGCACAGTCCGTCCAATTTGAGCAGTTTTTTGTCCAGTTCCTCTTCGTCAAAACATTCCAAGGTCAGTATCACATAGGAGCCATCCTCGTAATGGCCTAGGTTCAGCTGGGAATAGTCGCTGGCAGACCGGACAAAGGCATTATCCATGAATTCTACGCTGGTGGGGTCCAGCCCTTCCCGCAGCAGGACAGGTACGATGCCCGTAGCCTTGGCCTGATCAGTGAAGATGGCCAGCACATCGGCTTTATAGGGAGCCAGAGGCAGCAGTTTCAAGGTCACTTCCGTGATGATTCCCAGGGTCCCTTCACTGCCGATCACCAGCTGATCCAGACAGTAACCAGTGGAGTTCTTTTTGCACCGGGTCCCCAGGCGGGCGATCTGCCCGTTGGGCAACACCACTTCGACAGCGTGGACCTGACTCCGGGTAGTGCCATAGCGTACGGCCTTGTCGCCGCCAGCATTGGTAGCCAGGTTGCCCCCGATCAGGCAGCTGTCAGCACTGCAGGGATCCCCGGCATAGAAAAGGCCCTTTTCCCTGGCGGCCCGCTGGACATCCAGGGTACGGACGCCAGCCTGGGCTACCAGATACATGCCCTCCGGATCCACTTTGAGGATCTTATCCATCCGTTCCATCAGGAGCACCAGTCCTCCACACACGGGGATGGCTCCGTCGGACACGCTGGTCCCTCCGCTCCGAGGCGTTACCGGGAACTGTTCCCGGTTGGCCAGTTTCAGGATTTCAGCGATTTCTTCTGTGGAGCCAGGGGAAACCACCGCTTCTGGCAGATGGAACTTCCGGGGATCGGTCTCTTCGTCGGTTTTATATTGTTCCAGATGTTCCGGATCCGTCCAGACATACTTCTCTCCTACAATGCTGCGCAGTTCAGCCAGGACTTCCCCGGTAATGGGTTGATACGTTTTCATGCTTCTTTCCTTCCTTTGCGAGCCAATGGCCCCTGCATTTTTTATAGTAAAAAGGGGCTGCTGCATGCGCAGCAGCCCCCATGGCTGGCGGATGGGGAGGGATTCGAACCCTCGGTACCTTGCGGTACACTTGATTTCGAGTCAAGCACCTTCGACCACTCGGACACCCATCCATGAGAGTTTTATTATACCATACTTAGCGCCGTGCTTTCAAAAAATCCTGTAAAATTTTTCGGCAATCCGATTCCAGAACCCCTGCCGTGACCTCCGTCCGGAAATTCAGGGACCCATGGGCCGGCAGGTTGAACTGGGACCCGCAAGCCCCTGCTGCACTGTCCCAGGCCCCATATACCACCCGTCCCAGGCGGGCATTCCAGATGGCTCCGGCGCACATGGGACAGGGTTCCAAGGTCACATACAGAGTGACATCACTGAGCCGCCAGCGCTGGAGCAGCTGGCAGGCTTGCCGGATTACCAGGATCTCTGCATGGGCCGTGGCATCCCGGTCCTGTTCCCTGCGGTTGTGATCCTGGGCCAGCACCTGCCCCTCCCGGACCAAGACGGCCCCCACGGGGATTTCTCCTTCCCGGGCCGCCTGCCGGGCTTCTTCCAGAGCCATTTCCATGAAGTGCACATCTGAGCGCGCAGCTAGGCAGCTCCCTGTGATCCGGTCCATCCTAATCCCTCCTACTCCCTCTTGGTCAGCTTGTGCAGGTCATAAGGCGTATCCTGGTACACCACGTTCAGCCAGTTCAGGTAGAACAGATGGGCATAGCTGCACCATTTGAACAGAGGTTCCTGGGTGGTATCGTCGGTGGGATAGTAATGTTTGGGCAGAGACGGTTCCAGTCCTTTCTCCCGATCCCGGACGTATTCATCCCGCAGAGTCATCCGATCGTATTCGAAATGACCCATGACGAAGATCCGGCGCAGATCGGCTGTAGCACAGATGTTGATGCCGTTTTCCACGCTGCGGCTGAGCACCTGGAGATCCGAGGTGCTGTACACTTTGGCGTCGTCCACCGTGGTATACCGGGATTGAGGAATGAAATAGCGGTCATCGAAGCCCCGGAGCAACGGATGGTTCCGGACAGTCAGGCCATAGGGATAGATACCACAGAGTTTCTGGGGGAACATGATCTTTGGTACGTCATAATAATAGTACAAGCCGGCCTGGGCGCCCCAACAGTAATGGAGCACGGAATACACATGAGTCCGGGCCCATTCCAGGTATTCTTCGATTTCTCCCCAGTATTCCACCTCTTCGAATTCCATTTTTTCCACAGGGGCCCCGGTAACGATGAGACCATCGTAATACCGATCCTGGACATCGCTGAATTCCAGATAGGCGGATTCCAGGTAGGAATTATCCGTATGGGTCCCCACCCGGCTCACCGGCCGGCAGAAGTCGATTTCCAGCTGCAGGGGAGAGTTGCCCAAAAGGCGCAGCAGCTGCAGTTCCGTAGGCTTTTTCAAGGGCATCAGGTTCAGGATCAGGATTTTCAAAGGACGGATGTCCTGGGTCATGGCCCGGTCGTTATCAATGGTGATGATATTCTCTTCCCGCAGTTTTTCCTTAGCGGAAAGGTGGCTGTCGATTTTGATTGGCATTGCGCTCACTCCTTTATTCATCCATAAAAAAAAGCTCCCGCCCCTGCAGGGACGAAAGCATCGTGGTACCACCCGGCTTCGCCTGGCGAACCAGGCCTCTCGAGCACACGAAGATTCGGATGCTCCAGTGCGGTAACGGGCACTCCCGGATGACCTACTGCTGTTCAATCATCTGCTCCAAGGCCATGTTCCCCTTTTCCGCCGCTCTTCCTTGCACCCAGGTGGAAGCTCTCTGTGCCGGCTTGCAAAAGGTACTCTTCTTTTCATCGCAGGTCTGTCTGTTAAATTGCTTTCAATTTATCACAGAAAAATCCATTCGTCAAGTTTTTCCTCCCCTTGCATTTCCAGAGGATCAGCCGTATACTGAGGGTAGTATTTATGTTGTTATAACAACGGAGGAAAATGATGGATACTGCATTCCTGGCCCAAACGGCCTTATTTAAAAATGTCCCCCCCACAGAGATCGAAGTCCGGATGCACTGTCTGGGCGGTACGGTCCGTTCTTATCAAAAAGGTTCCTACATCCACTATGCGGGAGATGTAGTCCATACGGTCAGTATGGTCCTTTCCGGGAAAGTCATCATTGAAAACGATGATCTATGGGGCAACCGGAATCTCCTAGGACAGATCGGCCCCGGTGAGCTCTTTGCGGAAGCCTATGCCTGCGCAGAAAACGAACCTCTGCTGATCAATGTGCTGGCAGCAGAAGATACCACTGTCCTGATGATGGACCTTTCCAAGGTGTTCCACACCTGTTCCCGCAGCTGTCCCCAGCACCAGCAGATCAGCGACAACCTGCTCCACATCCTGGCCCGGAAGAATCTGTCCCTTTCCCGGCGGATCCTCCATACTTCTTCCAAATCCATCCGGGGACGGGTGCTTTCCTACCTGTCTTTCCTAGCTGCCCAGCAGAAGAAAAAAATCATCACGGTCCCCTTCAACCGGCAGCAGATGGCGGACTATCTGAGCGTAGACCGGAGTGCTCTCAGCAACGAACTGAGCAAGATGCAGAAAGAGGGCATCCTGGAATACCACAAGGAAAGCTTCAAGCTGCTGAAAGAGGAGTAAAATGCTGTCAATGGTCAATGATCAATGGCCGCTGGATGCCGGCTTTCTGTTCTGCCGGCGCTGAATGAAAAGGAGCGATATTGTCATGAAACAAATGGAGCTTACAGGAGAAATCCTGCCGGGGATCCCGGTGGAGGTGCATCCTTTTCCGCCTTTCCTGCCGGCAGGGGCCCGGGTGCTGATCCTGGGGACTTTTCCTCCTGCAGCGGAAAAACGGGCTATGGATTTCTATTACCCCAATTTCCAGAATGACATATGGCGGATCATAGGAATGGTGTATTTCAAAGACCCGGACCACTTCCGGAAAGGGCAGGCCAAGGCTTTTGATGCCGCAAAGATCAAGGCCTTCCTAAGCCAAGCCGGGATCGCCCTGGGGCCCACTGTGCTCCGGGCCCAGCGGCAAAAGGGCAATGCCTCGGATAAATTCCTCCATGTGGTGGAAGAAGCGCCGCTGGCCGCCATGCTCCAGCAGATTTCCAGCTGCCATCAGCTGATCACCACCGGAGAAAAAGCCACAGAAATCGTCCTCCACCAATGCATCAATCCCCCTAAACTGCCCCGGACCGGGACCTCCCTTCCCATTGTCCTGGATGGACGGGAACTGCTCCTGACCCGCCTGCCTTCCACCTCCCGGGCCTATCCCATGAAGCTGGAGAAGAAGGCGGAGATGTATGGGGCGGTGCTGCTCCAGGCAGCACCGCCGGTCAGCAGTCAATGGTCAACTGTCAGCGGCCAAAAGAAAAAAGCAGATTGAGCATGCCGCTCAATCTGCTTTTTTGATGTCCACAACGACGATTTCCGGTTTGGGACCGATGCGGATGGGGACGCCCCAGAGGCCATAGCCGCTGGACACCGTAGCCAGCATCCGTCCTACCATTTCGGAACCGTAATCCAGGAAGTACATTTTCCGGGTGATCAGCCGATTGGGAGCCATCTGCCCTGCATGGGTATGGCCGGCGAAATACAGGTCATATCCCTGGTCGGCCGCGTCCTGGATCCGCCGGGGTTCATGTTCCATAAAGACATTGAATTTGCCCTTTTCCGGCTGGAAAGCAGCCTTTCGGTCCCCGAACAGATAATCATCCATCCCAGTCAGGCTGAGCCAAGGATTCACCGCCCGGTTCTCATCCACGGCAAAACGGATGCCTTCCGATTCCAGAAGAACCCGCTCCACCATTTCCGTCCCCATCCTCTTATCATGGTTGCCATAAACAGCGTACACCCCGTCCCGGCTCTGGAGCCGGGCCAAAGGAGCCAGGCTGCCTTCCTGCTGGAGAAAAGGAAGGTCGCCGTCCACCATATCCCCTCCCAAAAGGACCAGGTCAGGCTCCAGGCCGTTGATCCTCCGGACCAGGGTTTCTCCATAGGATGTCCCGAAAAGACCGCCGAAATGGAGGTCCGACACAAAGACGATCCGGTAAGGATCCGGAATGGGTTTATCCGTCACATACTCCAAATTCCTGACCACTGGATGGAGAGCCTGCCAGCAGCCTCCCAGGATCAGGCAGACTATGCCTACAGAAAGGACCTGCACCACCCGAGGGGCCAACAGCGGCCAGCGGCCCAGTTTCCCCAGCAGCAGAGCCGGCAGGAACAGACACAGCCCCAGCACCGAATAATAGAGGAAGCCCATCCAAAGGCCGCCGGTCCAGGCCAGGAAACGGATAGCTGGCCGAGGCAGGGCATGGAGATATACATTGCTGAGGACGAAACATAGTGGCATCAGCAGGAATACCCCAAGAGTCCAGAAGGGACGCAAAAAAGACAGGCCTGTCCGGTACATGGCCCAAATAGCCGCCGAACCGCCCAGGCCTATAAGGAGCAGCGTCATGAAAAAAGATTTCACCCTACGATCATCCCTTTAGAAAAAAGTTTTCCCTGCCCAGAAAGACACACTGGCTGCCACAAGGCCCAAGGTGTTCTGGAGCAGCAGATACAAGAACCCCGTCATATGATCCCCGTGGAGAAAGAAATGCAGTCCTTCCTTGATAAAGGAAGAAAAGGCCGTGAAGCCGCCGATGAATCCCCAATACAGCAGCATGGCCCACCGAGGATGCGGGAATTTAGTATACAGAAAGGCGGCAAAGAACCCCACCAGGATACAGCCGAAGGTATTCACGAAGACCATTTCCCAAGGAAAATGATTGCTCCAGACTCCTTTCAGGGCTGCGGCCACCAGGTATCTGGCCACAGACCCCAGGGCACCCCCCAGGGCCACATAAAGCAGCAGCAGTGCATCTTGTTTCCACATCATAAACTTGTCCCCCTCATAAAAATACCAGTAAAAATCACGCCTCCCAGCTGCACCCTTTTTCCCCTGATTTGAAAAAACGGGCGCTGAATCCATTCCCAGCGTCCTTCTATATTATTATGATAGTAAAAACGATGTATTTTGTCAATTCATTTGATTATCTGCAGGATTGATTGACTTTCTGACTTTTCCTGTTCTTTCCTGCTATTTAAGGACTTTTCCCCTGGAAACATTGCGCCTGACCGGGGACAACGGTATAATGACAGTATTATGAAAGAAAATAAGATACCCTTCAAACTCAAAGAAAATATCGAACTGACCGTCACCGGATTGGGCAGCTCAGGGGAAGGAGTGGGCAAAGTCAGCGGCTTTACCTTCTTTGTCCCCGGCGCTCTTCCCGGGGAACGGATCCAAGCTCAGGTGACCCTGCTGAAAAAGAGTTACGGCCAGGCTAAGCTGCTGAAGCTGCTGGTCCCCTCTCCTGATCGGGTAAAGCCCCCTTGTCCCGTTTATGCCCAGTGTGGCGGCTGCCAGCTCCAGCATCTGTCCTATCCAGCCCAGCTGGCCCTGAAACGCCAGACCGTAGTAGATGCTCTGGAACGGATCGGCCATTTCACCAAGCTCAGTGTCCAGGAAACCTTAGGGGCAGAAGACCCTTGGCATTACCGGAATAAAATGCAGGTACCAGCCGCCCAGGGACGGAACCATACCTTGGCCATCGGCTGCTATGCCCAGGGCACCCATCGGGTCATCGATGTGAAGGACTGCCTGATCCAGCAGCAGGCCAACAACCGGATCGTCCAAACGGTCCGGTCCTGGATGGAAAAATACCGGATCCCGGCATTGGAAGAAGATGCCCGCCGAGGCATCGTCCGCCACATCATGGGCCGGGTCGGCGTCCAGACCGGGGAAGTGATGGCCGTACTGGTGACCAACGAACCCCAGGTCCCCCATCTGAAAGACTTGACCTCCTTGCTCCGCCAAGAAATCCCCGGCTTCACCACCCTGGTCCAGAACATCAATACCCGCCACACCAATGTGATCATGGGACCGAAAAACAAAATCATCTGGGGTCCTGGAGTGATCCACGACAAACTGGGGAAATTCACCTTCACCATCTCGCCCCATTCCTTCTTCCAGGTGAATACCCTCCAGGCGGAAAAGCTTTACGAAACTGCCCTCCAGTATGCAGCCCTTACCGGAAAGGAGAAGGTCATCGACGCCTACTGCGGCACAGGCACCATCACTCTGTTCCTGGCCCAGAAGGCCCAGCGGGCCCTGGGCATCGAAATCGTGGAACCGGCCATCCGGGATGCCCGGCAGAATGCCCGGGACAATCAGGTAGCCAATGTGGACTTTTTATGTGGCGATGCAGCCAAAGAGATGCCGGAACTGGTCCGCCAGGGCAGCCGTCCCGATGTAGTGGTCCTGGATCCGCCCCGGGCCGGCTGTGAACAACGGGTGTTGGAAGCCATTGCCAAAGTCCGCCCCCAGCGGGTGGTGTACGTTTCCTGCAATCCGGCCTCCCTGGCCCGGGATGCAGCCATTCTCCGGGACAAAGGCTTTGTGGTCCGGAAGGTCCAGCCCGTGGACATGTTCCCCCACACCAGCCATGTGGAAACTGTCTGTCTGCTGACGCTGCGGTAAAGGGAGGAATCCGCTATGCCACTTCTCTGTTGTGACTACAGAATTCCTTCACGAAATCTAGTCTGTAGCGAATACGTTTACCGTATTGGTTCTTTTCACTACAATTGGCATAAAGAAATCGAACTGTTGCTGATTTTAAAGGGTCGAGTAGATGTGAGTAGCAACGGTCATTTATATACCTTGGAAGAAGATGACCTTCTTCTTATCAATTCCTTAGCCGGTCACGCCACGCTAGCTCGAGATTTGAACAGTACTGCGCTTTTACTCCATATCAATCCGGATTTTTTTACCCAATACGGAACAGAATTTCAGCATTTGGTTTTTGCCCTTTATACGGACAGCACCAATAGAAACAAAAAAAAATTTCTGGAAATCCGAAAAATTTTAGCAGAGATGCTACTTCACCAGTATAAGGAACCAAACACATTCTCCTTGTATTTTGACGGATATTTTTTCTATCTGATGCTACTTCTAGTCAAGCATTTTATCACTTTCAATACAAAAGAGAACGTTTCTATAACATCTCGTAATATGACTAGACTCCACCAATTCACGGAATATCTGAACACCCATTACAGGGAAAACATTTCCTTGGAAAGCGCAGCCCGATTTTGGGGCTACAATCCTAGTTACGTATCTCAGCTTTTCAAGAAGACAATCGGGCTCAATTTTTACGATTACCTTCGCCGTAAACGACTGCGGGAGGCTACTCGAGAATTGGATCGGACAGATAAAAAGATTATGGAAATCGCCTATGACAACGGTTTTCAGAATCTAAAATCCTTCAACAATTATTTCCGGGAAATTTTCGGTCGTTCCCCTTCTGACTACCGTAACTTTCTCCAGCACGTCACTTTCCGAGACACAGAAAACTATCAAAAAAAATACGTAGAAGATACGGACCTAGAAATCATGGAAAAACTCCGAAGTTATAAATAATCTGCAAACAAATTATTTCAGAAAATCTAAAAAATATACCAGTCGATATTTTAGATAAAGTTTGTCTGTTTTTTCAAAACAAAAGCAGACAAACTTTTATTTTTGCTGGGATTTTTATCTAATAAGTGGTATATTTTTTAGTTTTTTTCTTTATCTTTTACTAAAGAGCTGAGTATAATCTTCTATGATTTCTGATAAATTTGTAAAGTTATGAAAAGAATTTTTTGTTCTTTCCTTGCATAATAGAAGCATCAATCAACAGGGAGGTGTCTTCTATGAGTAGTCTAGTTATCTGTGTCATCATCTTCGTGCTGTCCATGTTATGTTTTGCTTGGAATAAATTTCCTATGGGTGTCACGGCCCTCAGCACTATGATGATACTAGTCTTCACCGGCTGCTTGAAAGCAAAAGATGCTCTGGCCGGTTTTGGCAATGCCAACAATATCGTTATCATCACAATGTTCATTGTAGCAGCTGGGTTAAACCGCACCCGCTTCATTGATAGTCTATCTGCTTATATTGTTCGCATTTCCGGTGGTTCTTTTAAAAAAGCTTATCTAGGCTATTTGCTAATTGCCTTTTTGCTTACTAATTTTCTCAACAGTCCTCTGGCGGTTTTCAGTATTGTCTTTCCTATGTGCTATGTAATGTCGGAATCTTTTCACATCAGTCCCTCAAAAACTATGTATCCTCTGTCTGTAGTCTGCATAGTCTGCTGCTGCGCCCTACCATTGAGTGCAGTCAAGTCCATATTTGTGTGTAAATTTCCTTTAGGTATTCAAAACACTATGCTGCCGCCATATTTTGCTGCCGGATAGCGGCTCTTCTCAGTTCAGACGGCGTATTAGATGCCATCATCTCCGCAT
>NZ_JBQOUY010000010.1:0-80720 GCF_052216985.1 Acidaminococcus nyctereutis | reverse complement strand
GCTCTCGAAAAACTAGCTTTGATTTTTTAACCTGGTTATCATCCAGGTGACTCGATCTCATCACCGTAAAGGTGACTTGACCCGCACATCTGTCAACAATATTCAGTTCTCAAAGTTCGTCTCGCTGTCTCAGCGACAGCTTATTTATTTTATCAGGAACTTCAATTCTTGTCAACAACTTTTTAAATTTTCTTTTGAAAATATCTAGTTGTCAAAACTGTTCCTGACTGCATTCCCTCTCGAGAATACTTAATTATAATACCACATATAGGAGAATCCTTCAAATTTCGTATGATCTCTTTTATTTTCCTATTTTAAGTTTATTTACTTATATTTTACTTTTATACCTATTTTTTACATTATTTTTCTCTATTTTTCATTTTAATTCTCTCTTTTTTTAAAAGAGCGTTTAATTGTTCGGTATAGTTCGGACAATTAAACGCTCTTTTATTTTATTTATTCCATCATTTAATCTGATTCAGCTTGGCTGCCAAGTTTTCAGCCGAAGGATCATCTCCCGTACAAGTGATGATCGGCTGTTCTCCCATCATGACCGTATCTCCGCTGGCGTAGGCTTCCGGAGCCGTTTTATTGTTGTGATATACTGCCGCCAGATTCCCCATGACAAAATAGGACCGTTCTTTGCTGGACATAGAACCGGTGGCACTGGGAGTGATGAATTCTTTCTTATTCACATATACCACACCGTCTTTGTCATCCACATGTTTATTGCTCCAAGCATTGAGTTTCTTTACATAGTTCTCCCGCCGTTCCGTACAGGTAGGGTGATCGCTCCAATGGATGTTCATATTCCCATATTTTTCCAGGAACCGCTGCCATACCGCTGCTGTAGCGCCTGGATTGTAATTGGTATGAGTGATGTAGTCGAAGGCCAGATTGTCCGCTTCCCACTCCATAGGTTTGGACAGATGGACATTCCGGGTATACGTATACAGCTGTCCAATGGCCCCGCTGGCCATGCCTCCGGTAGCTGCATTGGCCATTTCTGCCAATACCGCCGCATTCAGGGACTTTTTCACCCCTTGGATGGGATGGTCTTTCTGGCCATGGCCCAATTCGTGGCCAATGACCACCGCGATTTCATCATCGGTGGGGAACAGGTTGAAAATTCCCTGGTATACATTCACATTGTGCCCGATGGTACAGTAGGCGTTGGCATCATCATGGGGACTGATGAAATAATGATAGGGCTTCTTGTACACTGTAGGATCCACAGCCCCGATACCGGCGGTTACGTTGCTCATGATGGTATCCAGACGGCTGTTCAGATACTCATCTTCGACCACGCCTTCTTCTTCCTTCATATGTTCGAACCATTCCTGCCGTCCCTTGTCGGTATTGTTGTAGGTCTTATAGACCCCCATGACCTTATCCCGGTACATGGTCCCAGCAATGGCGGTCCCCAGCACATCCACTAACACGCCACCGGCTTCTGCCTGAGGTATGGGCAGTGCTCCAAAAGCAGCCCCCATTGTCAGCACGCCAGCTAAAGCACTCCCCATCAATCGATTTTTCCATCTTTTCATCATGGTTTCCACTCCTTTAAGTTTTGTCCAGCAGTATATTGTTCCTTTCCTGTACAAGCATCCTCCACTGATCCAGGTGCCCATTCAAGGACATAGCCGCAGCCCACCTCCAGTGGATCCGGTCCATACCGATTGTCTCCGGCTGTCCCTCTGGCAAAAAACAGATACAGCATAAAAAGCACGTTCACAAAAGGAATCCCTGTCAAGATCAGACACAGCTCCGGATGACCCAGATCGTGGATCCGACGCAAGACCAGACTGTACCCCGCCACAGTCAAGAAACCGATGCCGGGGACCGTGCAAACGGCAAGGCTCAGGCTAACGGCTCCCAGGATCAAAACAGCGGCATCACTCTTGTCCGTCACGGACATTTTCACAAAGAGAGCCCAGCACACAACAAAGAGTAAAATCAGTCCTACCAAAGTCAGTTGGCGTTTCAGATACCGTTTTCGATTCAACCGGCCGCTGCACTGATAAAACTGTTCCCAGAAGCTTTCTGGGCGGATGATCCATTGTCGGCGTTCCATCCACTCTCCCCCATTTCTCCCTATCTCTATTCCTTTATTGTAAACCAAAACAGACAGTCGGGCCACTCCTTGCCCACTGCCTGCTTTGCCTGCCTGGAAAACGTTTCCTTCGTTACACTCCCAGTCCCATATTCAAATCGATGATGCCCACTGCATACGGAGCGATTTCATATTGACCAAAGACAAAATGGATCTTTCCGTCTCCATCCAGGTAGTAATTTTGGGGTAGTTTTTCTAAGCCTTTGAAATCTTGGAAGAAATAACCGCCCCGCCCATATTCTGTACCCCAGAGCGCCTTGTTGATCTTGGCTAGCGTAAACTGGTCCTGCTGTTTCGGTTCCAGGACCTTTTGCCAAGGCACCAGTTCTCCTGTGCGCAGGTCAAAAGTCTTTCCCAACTCCCAACTGGTTGGATGGGCAGCCCGTTCGATGTAATCGTATCCATAGGTCTGGAAAGAGAGAAACCGTTCTCCCTGATAACTGACCTGATAGTCCACCCGGGATGTCAGTTTTTCTTCCATGGTATTGGCTTGACCATAATTTTTCCGAGAAACAGCCGCCTGTTTTTCAAAATACCGGGAAATTTTCTGAGAGGATTTCGGATTCCCTACCACCCGGACCTGCGGATAATGCAGGATCAGATCCCCTTCCCGGATGACCCGGCTCCTGACAATGACCCCTTGGTGGGCATAAATCACCTGCCCCGGGACATAACTCTGGAGTTCCTGCTCGATCACATGATGAGCTGTCTCTGCTGCCGTCTTTGGCGGCATCTGGGCGGAACCGTCTCTTCCCAGCACACACAAGACCCCTAGGAGCATCCCACAGGCAAGAATACGGATTCTATTTTGGACCATGACACATCTTCCTTTCGCGATTCACCATCATCCGTATTATACAAAGAGTCCTTCCCAGGCGCAAGACGGGAAGGACTTTCATTTTTATTCAAGGGTATATCGGATACTGATCGATTTCCGGCAGGATATGGCCGTTCCGGCAGCATCCCTGGCCGGCAAAAAACGCCATTTCCGGGCGACTTGCAAAGCAGTCCGGTCCAGCCGGTCATAGCCGGAACTTTCCTCCAAGCTAGCAGAAGCTACGCTGCCGTCTACATTGATCAATACCCGGACCACAGGGACTCCTTCTTCCCCTGCTTTGCGGGATGCCAGAGGGTATTCCTTGTCAAAAGGAAGCAGGGTCGCATCGCAGCTCAGGTCCTGTCCAGATGATCCGTTTCCGCCCATTCCTTCCCTTTCTCCGTCCCCTGGCCCGGTGCCCTTTCCGCCCTCTCCAGTTGTCTCTATCCCCGGTTCACCGCCAGCCGCACTGCCCGAAGCAAGACTGGCAGTCTCCCCAAGAATTGCCTCTGTCCCGGGGACCGGCTCGCCCTGCGACTGTACCTTTCCCTGATCATCCACCAAGCTGGGAGCTTCCAAAAGCTGTTCCAGCCGATCATTCCGTGTCCCTGCCTGATTCTTAGCTGGTGCCAGATGGCCGCCCCCACTGACTCCAGCAGAAAACAGCCCTGTATTGCCTTCCTTTCCTCCGCCTGTCCCATTTTCCCCCGGATCAGGCTCTGCAAGATGGACACGGATCGGTCCCAGTGACTTTTCTGGTAAGGACCGCTGGGCATAGAGCAGGGCCCCACCCAGGAATAGGATCACCAGATGCAGTAAAAGAGACAAGCGGAAATAACGGCTCCACTCATTTTTTTCCATGATTCTCTCCTGTGGAAACAGACAGGGAGAAGTCTTTTAATCCAGCCCGCTTCAGCTCTCCCAGTATGCCCATGACCCGTCCGTAACTGACCTCTTTATCGGCCCGCAGGTTCACCATCTGCCCCGGATCTTTTCCGGCCTCTTCAGAAGCTTCCCGGACCAAGGCTTCCACTGTCACAGGATGATCCTGGAACCAAATGGTCCCATCTTTGGGCAAGGTGACTTCCAGGGCAGCCTTCTGCTGGAGGGTTCCCCGTCCTTCCGGCAGTTCCACCGGCACGCCCTTCTGCTGGGTCATATACATGGTACAGACGATGAAGAATATCAGCAGGAGGAACACCATGTCGATCATAGGGGAAATCTGGAGCGAAGGTCTTTTCCCCTCCTTGGAGCGGTGCAGACGGATCATGATCTGTCTCCTTCCTCCCAGGGCATTGTCCCGGCATTTTCCATGAACGCATTGCCCATCTGTTCCACATCGCCCAGTACCCTGTCTGCACGCTGGGAGAAATACGTATGGAAACAAATGGTCCCGATGGCGATCAAGAGGCCGAATACGGTGGTGATCATGGCTTCCGACACCCCAGCGGTGACTCCCAGCGGATTGTCCCACCGGTCGCCCAAGGCCTGGAAAGAAGCCATCATGCCAGTAATGGTCCCTAAAAGGCCTAAGATCGGCGCCAGTGTCACAATCGCGGAAAGATAGTTCAGGCCTTTTTCAAATTGGTCCACCAGCTGCTGGCCTTCCCCCAGGACATAGCTTTCCTTTTCACGAGCCGCCCTAGGCGCCGTCAGCAGCCTTACCCCCAGCCTAGCCTGGGCACCAGGAGCCTGCCGGCTCTCTTGGAGGAGTTTCTCCCAGTGCTGCTGCCGGACCAGCTGACAAAAATCCCGGACATAGCGCCGGCCAGAATCCTCCTTACGAAAAAAAGACCACCGTTCCAGGATGATGGTCAGGGACACTAGGGAACACAGCAGCAGCGGCCACATGACCAGCCCTCCCCGTACAAAATAACTCCAGCCATGCTGCAGCCAATCGATCATTTTATAGTTCCTCCCTATTTTCCAAGATTTTTTTCACCAGTTCTTCCCTTTTGGCATCCCGTTCTGGACAAGCCGCCACCTGGATACTTTCCTTCCCCCACCTGACGCAGAAGGGAGCGCCGTAAGCCCGTTCCAGAAGGGTTCCCTCCAGGACCTCCCCAGGCGTCCCCTGCCCCAGCATCCTCCCTCCGCCTACGAGGAGCAGCCGGTCACAGCAGCGGGCTGCCAGCTCTAGATCATGGAGGGACAGTAGGACAGTCCGTCCGCTCTGTGCCAGCATCTGGCACAGCTGCAATACCACTGCTTCATAGACTGGATCCAGTTCCGCCGTAGGTTCGTCCAAAAGGATCAACGGGGTCTGTTGGATCAGGATCCGAGCCAGCAGGACCCGCTGGCGCTGCCCCCCAGAAAGAGCGGTCACGGGCCGTTCCGCCTCTTTCTCCATTCCCAAGACCGTGAGACATGCCTGGGCCAGTTCCCGTTCCTGTCTATTTTCCTGCTGGTACCAGGCCAGATGGGGATACCGTCCCATCAGGACCACTTCCCCAGCTGTATACCCAAAAGGCAGCTCCCTGTCCTGGGGCAGATAGGCAACCTTCCGGCTCACGGCTGAACGAGGCAGCGCCCCTATGGGCTGTCCATCCAGCAGCAGTTTTCCTCCCAAACATGGCTGGACTCCGGCCAGGGTCCTCAGCAAGGTGCTTTTCCCCGCTCCATTGGGACCGATCAATCCGATGCAGGTCCCTTGCTCCAAAGAAAGATCCAAGTCCGCCAAGATGACCTGCTTCCCATATCCCACCCGTCCTTTTTCCATCGTCAGTTCCATTTCAATATCCTTTCAGCAGTGGTTCCGGCCCCCGTTGGAACAGCATCCTTCCATAAGCCCCATTAGCCATGGCTTGGATGCCATAGACAGCCATAGGAGATGCATCATAGACATACCGGTCCGGCAATGCCACCCGGCGGTCATATCCTTTGACCGTCTGGAGGGAAGAATCCTCAAAAAACTGGGTTTGGAATCTCTCATAATCCTCCTGCTCTTCTCCATAAGGCAGGGAAACCAAGAAAAAATCCGGATCGGCCTGGAGAATGGCTTCACGGGTAAGGAGCTGTCCATTCTTCAGGCCGGCTTCTGCCAAGCCATTCCGGATATGGGCTCGGTGGCACAGGTCATCATACAGCGAACCGCGGCCTCCATAGCGGCTCATGAGAGAGACCAGCATCCCTACGGGTTCTGGTTCCTGGAGGCCGGAAAGGACCGCTTCTATGGATTGCAGCCGCTCCTCCATCTGAGCCATCACCCGCTCCCCGGCTTCCGGATTTCCCACAGCCTGCGCTATGAGCCTTACATTTTTCTGTACCTGTTCCAGATTCTCCGGACCGTAGCAGACTACCACCGGGATCCCCAGTTCTTCTACTTTCTGGATCAGACCGGGATTGGACCAGGCAGAAGCCAGGAACAGGTCCGGCTTCACACGGGCCACCATTTCTGGTGTATAATCCTGCAGCACAGGCTCCCTCCCCCGGGTCTCTTCTGCCACAAAAGAGATCCCCGGTTCTCGGTCCAGATAATATACTCCTGCCATCTTTTCGGCAGGAACCAGCGTCAGCAGGGTTTCATCCAGATGGAGGGAATCAGTCAATATCTTTTGAGGCGGCCGGGGCAGCTGGACCCTCTTCCCCCGCACATCCTCCACCGTATAGCCTCCCGGTTCTGGAGCTGCCATTCCACAGCCGGCAGCCAGCAGTAGAAACAGGATTCCCAGGATCCGCAGCAGTTTCATCTTCGTCCTCCTTTTTGCCTCAAAAAAGGGGCTGTTTTGCTAACAGCCCCCTGGTTCAACTGAAAAAGTGGATCCTTGCCCGTCCCCCTCCCGGGGCCACATAATACAGATCCCCCATCCGCAGTTTTCCATCCACCAATTCGAAATGAGGTGCCACGATATCGCCCCCATCCGATTTGATTTCCACATCACTGAACTTCAGCTGCTTGTACTGGTTGGAAAACGTCCCCTTGATGGAGTTGAATTTGATGATGGCGTAGATTCCCTTGCCCGAATAAAAGGACCCGTAGGTCAAGGTGGACCGGTTGTCTCCATCACAGAGCATTTTCAAATCCAGCTGCACCAACGTCCGGAAATAAGGGATGTTGGTAGCGTCTTCGCTGTGGAGATCATGGCCCATGACATTGACAGTATAGGCTTTGGTATCAATATTGAATCCACCCCGGGCATCGCATTTGCCTTCAAAGATATCCGCCGTCACATTCTGGGCATCGATGTACCCGTTTTCGTATTTGAAGTTCCCTTTGACATTCGTGAATTTCAGTCCCGGCAGATTCAGATCTGGCATGTACAGCTCACCCACGATCACTGGTGCAGGCAAGTCTCCCGTTACACTGGCACTGGCTGTCACCCGTTCCCGGATATTCAGTCCCGTCCCCAAGGAAGAAGGATTCAGTTCCTTGATGCCCAGTTTCAGGTCATAGGTAGAAACCGGAGGCTTCAGATCCACACTGCCCTGGATGTCCACTCCTTTCCCTTCCAGGGTCCCTCCCAGTTCCCCGGTGGAAAAATCAATGGTCAGCCGGTCGCTGCTGTTGTAGCGAAGGTCCGCATTCACATCTTGGAAGGTATGGATCCGCTGTCTGTAGTGTGCGGTCATCCGGCAGTGGTTCAGCTTTACTCGGGCATCCACATTTTTCAGCTTGATGTCGAATTTTTTCTTTTTCCCCTTCTGGGCCGCCGGCTGAGGCAGCTCTGCTGCCCGGATTCCTCGGATATGCATATGTTCCGTGAAAGTCACATTGATTTCAGCCTCATTTAATTCCAGTTCCTGGATGGTCCGAGTGCTGATTTGCTTCAAGACAATATCCAACGGTTTCACCTGGAAAGACCCGCTGGGAATGAACACTCGGTTCCCGTCATGGCTGCCCTTCCATTCCAAGTTTTCAAAGCGCACATGTCCCAGGGGTGTAGCCGTCAGCCGCTCCACGGTAATGGTCCCGTCAAAGAAATGCTGTTTGGCCATTTCCCGGTTGAAGATCTGGGCCGCGTGGATACTGGCAATATAGGCCAGCCACGCCATCACTAGGACGCTGGCCAGTACGCAGAGCAGGGCACCTTTGATTTTTCCCCGGTGTTTCTGCAGATAGGCTCTCATGGTCTTACCGCAGAGCAGTGACCGCTTCCTGCATATCCGGGGCCCCAAAGACAAAGGATCCCGCCACCAGCACATCAGCGCCCGCTTCCCGGCAGGCTTTGGCCGTTTCACCGTTGACCCCGCCGTCTACTTCGATCAGCGTTTTCAGATCCCGTTCCCGGATCATCTGCTTCAGCCGGCGGATCTTATCTACACTAGCTGGGATGAATTTCTGGCCGCCGAAGCCGGGGTTCACACTCATGATCAGGATCATATCTGCATCAGGCAGGATTTCCTCGATCTGGCACAGGGGGGTAGCCGGATTCAGTGCCACGCCGGCCTGGATTCCCTTGCTGTGGATAGTCTGGATCAGCCGGTGGAGATGATGGGTGGCTTCCGCATGGACACAGAGCAGGTCAGCTCCTGCCGTGGCAAAACTGTCCACATAGTTCTCCGGATTCTCCACCATCAGATGGCAGTCAAAGAACATCTCCGTCCGTTTCCGCAGGCATTTGACGACAGGTGCCCCAAAGGTCAGGTTGGGGACGAACTGACCGTCCATTACATCGATATGGCACCAGTCAGCCCCCGCATCCTGGATACGGGCCACTTCTTCTCCTAGGCGGGAAAAGTCAGAAGACAAAATAGAAGGTGCAATGATGGTCATGATCTCTTTCCTCTTTTCTTGGCATCCGCCAGTTCTTGACGGATCGTACAATAGGAAGCATAGCGGCTGGAAGCGATTTCGCCCCGTTCCACCGCCGCTTTGACTTCACAGTCTGGTTCATGGGTATGGGAACATCCGGTAAACCGGCAATGGCCTTCCCGAGCCCGGATTTCCCGGAACCCGTCTGCCGCCGATGCCATGTCCAATTCCGACAGGTCGATATTCCCAAAACCCGGGGTATCCACAATGTAGCCCCCGGCAAAAGGCAGCAGTTCGGCAAACCGGGTGGTATGGCGTCCACGGCCGATTTTACTGCTCACATGGCCGGTCTTCAAGGTGAGGGACGGGTCCAGATGGTTCAGCAGGGTAGATTTCCCTGCCCCGGAGGGACCCCCGAAAGCCACCGTCTTCCCCTGGATTTCTTCCAGGATCGGTTCCAGTCCCAATCCCTCTCGAGCCTGGATGGGAAATACCGAGTATCCCAAGGCCCCATAGATGGATTGGAACTGTTCCAGCAAGCCTTCCGGGGCCAGGTCTTCCTTATTGAGGACCAGGGCAGCCGGAATACCGGCGGCTTCAGCCAGAGCCAGCAGTTTGTCCACCAACAGGAAGCTGGGATCAGGGTCTCCGCAGGCAAAGACCGCCATCAGACAGTCCAGATTGGCCACCAGGGGCCGCTGGAGCAGATTCTGCCGGGGCAGGATTTCCCGGATCATCCCCTCCGTACCCTGGGTCTCCAATTCCACCCGGTCCCCGGCTGCCATGATGAACCGTCTCTGCTTCATCCGCCCTTTCACCTTGCAGGTATAAAGCTGCCCATCGTCTCCGGCTACATAATAATACCCGTTATAGGTCTTGATGATTCTCCCAGTTGCTGTACTCACAGGGCTTTATCCTCCGCCAATTCACCGTTCACATAAATCTGGACGCTGGCTCCGGATCCCACATTCACCGTCCGGGTGATCCGGGTCCCAGGGGCTACCGCATCCGAGAAGATGGTCCGGGTACTGCTGTCATCAGAAACGATGATCTTGACGTTCTTTGCACTGCCGCTGCCGGGGACAGTATAGCCGATGGTCCGGGTACTGCCTCCGCTGCTGCCGGAAGTGCTCCGATTTTTCTTTTCCTCCTTCTTGCCAGCAGAAACCACCAGACTCACGGCGGATCCCTTATCCAGTACGGATCCGCTGCCGGGATCGCTGGACAGGACCGTATCCTTTGCCTTGTCGCTTTCTGCCGTCTGGATGCTGCCAATCGTCAGGCCCATATGATTCAGATGGTTCCTGGCTTCCGCTAAACTCATCCCGTCCAGGCTGGGTACCACCGTCTGGTTCCCGCTGATATTCACCACCAGGTCCACGCTAGTCCCTTCGCTGACTTTCTGTTTGGGCGCTATGCTCTGGGACAGCACGGTCCCTTTGGGGGCTCCTGCTTCATACTTCACCGTAACGCTCCCCACTTTCAGTTTGGCTTTTTCCAGCATAGCAGTGGCTTCCGTCAGCGTCTTTTTCTTTAAATCCGGCACTACACCGGGTTCTGGGCCCTTGCTGACCACCAGATGGATCTTCCGCCCGGCCTTGACCCGACTGTGGGCGGCAGGATTCTGTTTGATGATTATCCCCGGGGTCGCCTTGGCATCGTATTCCTCCGTCAGGGTGTAGCCCAGTTTGTCCTTGGTCAAGATGGCCTCTGCTTCTACGATGGTCTTGCCCTTCAGATCCGGCACCGTCACATCTCCGCTGGTATAGCTCAAGATGGCATAGATGACCCCGCTGAGGACTACGATGGCCGCCAGGAAGAAGGCCAGCAGTTTCTTTTTTCCATACCGGTCCAGCCATGTCTCCTTCTCCGGTGTTTCCCCATGTTCCCGCTTTCCGTTTCCTTCCCCGGGATGGTGCCCCGCTGCTTCCGCATTCTGGGACTGGAGCAGCCCATCCAGCATGTCGCTTTTGCTGATGACCATGGTTTCATCGCTGACAGGCTTCTTCCGAGGCTGTGTCCAGGCATCCTCATCCAGCCCCGTATCCCCCAGGAGATGGGTCTGGGCATGCTTCAGATCCATCAGGAAATCATCCGCCGTAGCATACCGCAGCCGAGGATTCTTGGCCAGGGCCTTGGTGATGATATTGTCCAGATAATAGGGGATATCCGGATCGTACCGGCGGGCTGACGGTGTGGAGGACTCCAGGTGCATCCGGGCTACTTCCAAGGGGGTATCCCCGTCATAGGGCAGCTTCCCCGTAAGCATCTCGAACAGCACCACCCCCAGGGAATACAGATCCGACTGGGGAGTCACAGGCTGTCCTGCAGCCTGTTCCGGCGAAAGATAATAGACCGAGCCGATGACATTTTTTTCAGATGCATTACTGGGCTGCCCGAAAGCCCGGGCAATCCCGAAATCCGTGATCTTCGGTACTCCTTTGGTATCGATGAGGATATTCTGGCTCTTCACATCGCAGTGGACGATGGAATGGTCATGGGCCTGCTTCAAGGCGGAAGCGATGCCGATTGCATACCGGACCGCTGTCTTGTAGTCCAGGGCTCCGTTCTCTTCGATCACTTCCTTCAGGGAACGGCCCACCACATATTCCATGACGATATAGTAAATGTCATTTTCATTGCCGCTGTCATAGATATTGACGATATTGGGGTGGGACAGGCAGGCTGCATTGCAGGCTTCCTGACGGAACCGCGCTACGAACTGCTTATCCTGGATGAACTGATCCCGGAGGATCTTGATGCCCACATCCCGATGGAGGACCGTATCATAGCCATGGAACACTTCGGCCATGCCGCCTCCGCCGATTTTGTCAATGATTTCATAGCGGCCATTCAGTGTTATTCTACCTTCCATTCTACAGCCTCCAGATCAATGACAATGAATGAGATATTATCGTCGCCGCCAGCGGTCATGGCTCCGTTCATCAGTCCATCCGCCATTCTTTCCAGGTTACGGTCTCCCAGGATCCGTTCGATTTCCGCTTCGGAGATCATATTGGTCAGTCCATCGGAACAGATCAGGAGCTTCTGGGCTCCATCCAGCAGGATCTCAAAGGTATCCACCTGGACCTGAGGATCCACCCCGATGGCCCGGGTGATCATGTGCTTCTGGGAAGAGGCTTCCGCTTCTTCTGGGGTCATCTGTTTCTGCCGCACCAATTCTGCCACATAACTGTGGTCACTGGTCACCTGGCGCAGCGTCCCCTCCTGCCATACGTAGATCCGGCTGTCTCCCACATGGGCCACAAAAGCACTGTGGGGCGTGGGCAGATAGACTGCCGTCAAGGTCGTCCCCATCCCAGTGAAATTTTCCTTCTCCTGGGAAAGTTCCCAGATTTTTTTATTGATATTCTGGATGCTCCGTTCCAAAAATGGAAGGATTTCCTTTCTCTGCAGTCCTGACAAATCCAGACGGCTCAGCTGGTGGACCGCTTCATAGCTGGCTACTTCCCCCGCATCTGCTCCGCCCATGCCATCGGCAATGGCATACAGATCCGGTTCCCGTACCAGGATGCTGTCCTCATTATTGGGACGCACCATTCCCCGGTTGGTCCGGCTCACTGCTATCATTTATTCCTGTGCCTCCTTTAATGCACTGGCCCGCAGCTGGCCGCAGGCCGCATTGATATCCTTTCCCATTTCTTTCCGGACGGTCACATTCAGCCTGCGTTTCTTCAGCAGCTGAAAGAACCGGTCCACTGCTCCATCGCTAGGACGGGCAAACCCCTTTTCCGGGACTGGATTGGCCGGGATCAGGTTGATGACACATTCCTTGTGCTCCAGAGCATCTGCCAGACGACGGGCATCTTCCAGCCGGTCATTGATCCCTGCCAGGAGGATATATTCATACATGACTTGGCGGCCATTGCTCTTTTCATAGGCATCCGCTGCCTGGATCACGTCCGGATAGGGATACTTCCGATTGATGGGCATCAGCCGGTTCCGCAGTTCCTGGGAGGCTCCATGCAGAGAAATGGCCAGGTTGATGTTCCGGCCCTGTGCCGTCAGTTCCTTGATCCCCGGCACCACCCCGCAGGTAGAAATCGTCATATTCCGATAGCCGATGCACTGGCCCTGGTCACTGTGGAGGATATCCAGGGCCTTGAGCACGTTTTCCAAGTTCAGCATAGGTTCTCCGCTGCCCATGACCACCACCCGGCTTACCCGTTCTCCCTGAGGCTGGAGCCCGCTCTGGAAGAAGTAGAGCTGGGCCAGGATTTCTGCCACCGTCAGGTTCCGGACAAAGCCATGGAGCCCACTGGCACAGAAAGCACAGTTCATCGCACAGCCCACCTGGGACGATAAACAGACGCTGTAGCCATAGTCGTGGTGCATCAGCACTGTTTCCACCGTGGCGCCGTCCGTCAGTTCCAGGAGCACCTTGTGGGTCAGTCCATCTTGGGACTTGTATTCTTTCAGCACCTTCACTTGGGCCGTGGCAATGGTATACCGGTCTGCCAGCTGCTGCCGGGCTTCCTTGCTCAAGTTGCTCATCTGGGCAAAATCCACAGCAGCCTTTTCATAGAGCCAGCGGAACACCTGCTCCGCCCGGAATTTCTTCATGCCCAGGCTGGCCAGTTCTCCTTGGAGCTCCTCCCGTGTCAGGCCCATGATTTCTTTTTTACACATGGTGTGTTCTCACTTTCGTTTGGCAAAAAGACAAAGATAGAACCCGTTGATGCCGTCCCTCTGGGGCAGGATCTGGAGTTCTTCCAAGCTCTCTCCGGTCACCGGATGGGAAAAGGACACAGGGATGAACTCTGGATGGTTTTCCAGGAACCACTTCCGCACCCGGGTATTTTCATCCTGTTCCAGGGTACAGGTGCTGTAGAGCAGCCGTCCGCCTGGTTTTACATACCGGGCCCCATTTTCCAGGATTTTTTTCTGCAGGGGCGGGAATTGGCTGAGAGACCGTTCGTCCTTGGTCCACCGGGCTTCTGCCCGCCGATTCAGCACACCCAGTCCGCTGCAGGGAGCATCCACCAGGACTCGGTCCGCTGACTCTTCCCAGTCCGGGACAAAGACGGTCCCATCCTGTTTTTCTGTCCGGATGCACTGGATTCCCAGCCTCCGGGCATTCTCCCGGACCAGTTCCAACTTATGGTCATACAGATCCAGAGCCAGGATTTCCCCCCGGTCCTGCATCTTCTGGGCCAAATGGGTGGTCTTTCCCCCCGGAGCACTGCACAGATCCAGGACCCGGTCCCCAGGCTGGGGATCCAGGACTGCAGCATCCAGCATCGAGCTTTCATCTTGGATGTAGATATCCGATCCGAAGGACTCCACTAGGGTATCCAGGGAAGGCAGGCTGTCACAGATGAGACCGTCAGGAGACCAGCAGGAAGGACGGGTCCCGATGCCCTTTTCCGCCATTTTTTCTTGGAGACCATCCCGGCTATCCCGGAGCGTATTGACCCGGAAGGAAAAAGCCGGACGGGCATTGTCGAATTCACAAATTTTGATGGCTTCAGCCAACCCATAGCGGAATTTCCACCGCCGTATCAGCCATTCTGGGTGGTAATATTCCAGGGCGATCCGTTCCAATTCCTGTTCCGGTCCCTGAGGGAATTTCCACTGGTCCTTGGTCCGAGCCAGCTGCCGCAGGGCACCGTTCACCAGTTTTGCGGCCCCTTCATGGACCCATTTCTTGGCCAGTTCCACACTTTCATTGCAGGCTGCAGAAACCGGGATCCGGTCCAGATACAGCAGCTGATAGGCTCCCAGACGCAGGATTACCAGGACCAAAGGATCCAGTTTCCGCAGAGGACGGTTCACCACCTTGGCTAGGTACCAGTCCAGGGTCCCCAGGGTCTTGACCGTTCCATAGACCAGCTCTGTAGCCAGTTTCCGGTCAAGGAGAGACAGGGAAGCCCTGCGCAGGCCCTGGGCCAATGCCAGATTTGCATAAGCTCCCTTGAGAAAGATCTGTTCTAAGATCAACAGCGCAGTTTCTCTTGGATTCTTTCCAGTTTCTTTCATGATCCTTCCTCTTCCAAAATAAAAGACCGTATGGCCTCTTCGATTTTTCCCATATCCGCCCGAGTATTGAAACAAGGGCCATTCGGCCGTTCATTCAGTACCCCGATGACCGGCAGGGGAAACACATCTTGGATCCCGCTGGTCAGATCCCGTTCACAGGCCACTGCCAGTATGGCTTTAGGACGGGCCTTTTTCACAGCCTGCCGGGCCAGGGTCCCCCCTGTAGCAATGGCCACATGGACCCCATACTTCTGTGACAGAGCCAAAAGCTGCCCCACTCCGCAGCGGCCGCATTGATGGCAGTTGTTGATATCCCGGGTCACTTTATAAGGACAGGTATCCAGCTGGATGCAGTGGGGTGTCAGGATCAGCAGACGGCTAGCCGGCACCCGGATATGCTGGCGCCGGACCAGATGGTTGCTCACTTCGATAAAGGACTGTTCCACTCTCCGTTTGGAAATACCCATCATCTTCCCCAGGAAAATGGCTAAGGGATATACAAAATTGATGATATGCCACGCCCAGAAATAAAAGAACCGGATGGTAGGAAAGCCCAGGATGGCCAAGACGATTCCCACGATCCCGGAGCAAAGGGCCAGGATGAGCAAAAGCAGCATCCAGCCTATGACCTGGGGCAGCCAGGGATGGAGCTGGGTCAGCCCTGGCACCATGATCTGCCACAAACCATAGGCTGCGCCGGCCGCCAAAAGGACGGCCAGGGAAGCCAGTGCCATGAAAAGCCGTTTCTTCGGCCGAAATCCCATACCCATGATCTATACCAGCCTATCCCCTGGTTTGACGTGCTTGCCGTTGACAAAAGGAGCGGCTGCCATCCGTTTCTTTCCCTCCGGCTGACATTCCAAGATTTCCAGGCTGCCCTTTCCACAGGCCACCCGGAACCCTTTGGGATCTGCTTGGAGCACGGTCCCTGGAACCTCCTGGCTGCAGGTTTCCAGCACGCGGCTCTTCCAGACTTTCAGCCGTTTCCCATCAGGCAGCAGGGTAAAAGAACCCGGCCAGGGATCGAAAGCCCGGATCTGATCGTGGAGTCCTTCTGCCGTCCTGCTCCAATCCAGCTTTTCCATATCCCGGGTAATGAGGGAAGCATAGGTAGCTTCTTCTTCCGGCTGGGGAACTGCCTGGATGTTTCCCTTCACCAAACGAGGGATGGTGTCCAGGAGCAGCTGCGCCCCTTTTTCCTTCAGGATATCATGGAGTTCTCCCTGGGTCATTTCCTGCCCCACTGGCACAGATACTTTGCTGAGCATGGCACCTGTATCCATCCCCACGTCCATCTGCATGATGGTCACACCGGCTTCTTTTTCTCCCTTTAAGATGGCATAGTGGATGGGTGCTGCCCCCCGATACTTCGGCAGCAGGGAAGCATGGACATTGATGCAACCATACCGGGGCAAATCCAGCAAAGCTTTGGGCAGGAACTGTCCAAAAGCAGCGACTACGATCAATTCTGGACGGATTTTCTCCATCTCCGCCTGGAATTCCGGAGTTTTCACCCGTTCTGGCTGGAGCACCGGAAGGCCCTGGGAAAGAGCATATTCCTTCACAGGGCTCATCATGACCTTATGGCCCCGCCCTTTGGGACGATCCGGCTGGGTGACTACCGCCGCGATTTCATAGAGACCGGCTCTTACCAGGGCTTGCAGGCTGGCCGCAGCAAATTCCGGTGTTCCCATAAATACGATTTTCATACGTTTTCTTCCTTTGGTTTTGCAGAGAGGCTGAGGGCCTTGTCAATGAACAGGATCCCCTCCAGATGATCGCATTCGTGCTGGAGAGCCCGGGCCAGGAGCCCTTCTGCCGTCAGCCGGTAATGATCTCCCTTCCGGTCCTGGAAATGGACGGTGATCTGGGCCGCCCGCTTGACTTCTCCTTCATAAGAAGGAACGCTGAGACAGCCTTCGGAATCCACAGCTTCTCCTACTGGATCCGTCAGTACCGGATTCACGAATTCCCGGATGCCTGCCCCATCTCCGGCATCGATGACCACCAGCCGTTTGCTGAGACCGATCTGAGGCGCAGCCAAACCGCAGCCATTGGCTGCATACATGGTTTCTGCCATATCCTTCAGCAGACGGCCCAGTTTTTTATCGAAACGAGTGACAGGGGCTGCCTTTTCCCGGAGGATCGGAGCCCCCACTTTTACAATATCATAGATTGCCATATTTCATCGACTCCTATCACAATTTTACTCTCTATTATACCATAGGACATAGAAAAAGGGGGGTGTGAAAAAAATTCACACCCCCCAGTCGCGGGCCGCGGGTCACGGCTCGCGACCCGCGACCCCAACAAGGGGCTGTTGCCCATGCAACAGATCCCCCTACACCACACTCATAGGATCCACATCGAAATACACATTAGCCATTTCACGGTAGGTGGACTGCCAGAGCCATTCTTTCACCGGCTTCATCCGGGGGCTCTTCAGCAGCACATTGATCCGGTAGATCTGGTTCACCCGTGCCACGATGGCCGGAAAAGGTCCCAGGATCTCCAACGGATGCCCACTTTCCATTTTCCAGGCCTCCAGGGCGTTCACCAGGCGCTGGGCGGTAGCCAGGGCTTCCTCTTCCTTTTTGTGGAGTACTGTGACCTTCAGCATCCGGACAAAAGGCGGATACTGCAATTCCTTCCGCAGTGCCAGTTCCCTTTGGGCAAAACCATCATAATCCTGCCGGGCCGCCATCTGGAGGATGGGATTCTCCGCGTCATAGGCTTGGAAGATCACCTGACCCGGTCTATCTCCCCGTCCAGCTCGCCCAGCGGCCTGGGTGAGCAGGGCGAAACAGCGTTCTCCGCTGCGGAAATCCGGCAGATTCAGCTGGGAATCGGCACTGAGCACCCCCACCAGCGTCACGTTGGGGATATCATGGCCCTTGGCCACCATCTGGGTCCCCAGCAGCACATTATAGTCCCCGCTGCGGAACGCCTGGAGGATCCGGTCATGGGCGAATTTTTTCCCAGTAGAATCCTGGTCCATGCGCAGAGGCTTCACTCCCTGACACAGGTCCCGGATCTCCGTCTCTGCTTTTTCCGTCCCGGTCCCAAAGAACCGGATCCGGGGACTGCCGCAATGAGGGCAGCGGGTGGGGACCGGTTCCGTATGGCCGCAGTAATGGCACTCCATCAGCTGCTCCCTGGCATGGTAGACCAGAGATACCGCGCAATTGGGACAGCTAAGAGATTCTCCGCAGTCCCGGCACAGGACAAAAGTCGAGAATCCCCGCCGATTCAGGAGGATGATGGCCTGTTCACCCTTTCCCACCGTAGTCTCCAACCGGGAACGCAGGACATCGGAAAGGACGCTCCGGTTCCCCCGCTGCAGCTCTTCCCGCATATCCACAATGGATACTTGGGGAAGATGGCTTCCAGCTTTGGCCCGATGGGTCAGCCGCAGATGGGTGTAGATGTCTTTTTCCGCCAGATAATAGGATTCCAGGTCCGGTGTGGCAGATCCCAGGACCACCGGGACCTTCCACTGATGGGCCCGGTACTGGGCCACCAGACGGGCATGGTAACTGGGCCGTTCCTCCTGTTTGTAGGCTCCCTCGTGTTCTTCATCGATGAGGATCAGACCCAGCGCAGAAAAGGGACAGAACACCGCAGACCGCACTCCGATCAGCACCCGGGCCTGTCCAGAACGCATCCGGCACCATACATCCGCCCGTTCCCCAGAGGAAAGCCGGCTGTGTGCCACAGCCACGGCCGCCCCGAACCAGGCTTTGAAGCGTTTGACCACTTGCCCAGTCAGGGCGATTTCCGGCACCAAGACCAGGACCTGCCGACCTTCCTGGAGGGCCTTAGCCGTGAGACGCAGATAGACTTCCGTCTTGCCGCTGCCAGTGATCCCCTGGAGGAGAAATGTCCTGGCTTCCCGCTTTTCCTCTGCCGCCTCTACTGCCAGGATGGCAGCCTGCTGCTCTTCTGTCAATTCCAGGATTTCTTTGGGAGCTTCCAGTCCCTGGTAGCTGTCCCGGAGGATCCGCCGGCGCCCTTCCGAGAGCCATCCCTTCCGGACCAGGTTCCGCAATACCTCCGCCGAGATGCCCTGTTGTTCCAATGCTCCAGCACTCAGCTCTTTCCCCCATGGCAAAAGGCCCAGGGCAGCCTTCTGGCTTTTGCCCCGGACCTCTCCGTTCCCATTTGCCGCCAGCCCTTCCGGTGTTATGGCAAAGGTCCGTTCGGTTTTCTCCCGCAATTTATATTTTACGTCATAGGACAGGACAACAGCCTGCCGGGTGATCAGCCCTTTCAGGGCATCTTCTCCTCCAGGCAGCTGGCGGATGGCTTTCCTGGGCAGAGGTCCCTTCAGCGTCAGGAAGTCATACAACTCCTGTTCTGCCGGGGAAAGTCCGGCTGCTCCAGGTACGGTCACATATTTCCCCACTGCTGCCAAACTGCGTTTACCTGGGATGAACAGGCGCAGGGCTTCGGCCAGCGCACACAGATAATATCGGGACAGCCAATAAGCTGTAGCCAGCATCTCGTGGTCGAACCAAGGCTCCGTCCCTACCACATCGGCGATGTCTTTCAGCTCCCGGGTACAGTCTGGTTCCCGGTCCTCTTCCACGATGAACCCTTCCAGCAGCTGCTGGCCGAAAGGCACCACCACCCGCCAGCCCTGGTCCAGGAAATCCAGGGTTTCCGGGACATGGTAGGTGAACTGCCGAAAGATGTTTTTGGCCGGCAGATTGATGGCAACCTTTGCGTATTCCATCTTATTCCAGTGCTTTTTTCAGCACGTCCACTTTATCCAGCCGTTCCCAGGGCAGATCCACATCGGTCCGGCCGAAATGGCCATAGGCCGCCGTCTGCCGGTAAATGGGGCGGCGCAGATCCAGGCTCTTGATGATACCCGCCGGGGTCAGGGAAAAGTTCTTTTCGATCAATTCCACGATCTTGTCTTCGGGAATGGCCGCCGTGCCAAAAGTATTCACACTGATGGATACAGGGCGGGCCACCCCGATGGCATAAGCCAGCTGGATCTCGCACTTTTTGGCCAGACCGGCAGCCACCACATTCTTAGCCACATACCGGGCTGCATAGGCGGCACTCCGGTCCACCTTGGTAGGATCCTTCCCAGAGAAGGCCCCGCCTCCATGCCGGGCCATGCCCCCGTAGGTATCCACGATGATTTTCCGTCCTGTCAAGCCGGAATCCCCTTGGGGGCCGCCGATGACGAAACGGCCGGTAGGATTGATATGATAGATGGTCTCTCCATCCAAGAGATCCGCTGGCACCACCGGCCGGATGACCTGTTCCAGGATATCCTTCCGCAGCTGTTCCATGGAAACATCCGGGCTGTGCTGAGCTGAGACCACGATGGTATCCACCCGGACCGGTTTGTCCCCATCGTATTCCACGGTCACCTGGGTCTTGCCGTCCGGACGGAGATAGGACAGGGTCCCGTCCTTGCGCACCTGAGCCAGCCGACGGGCCAGCTTATGAGCCAAGGAAATGGGCAGCGGCATATATTCCGGCGTCTCGTCCGTGGCATAGCCGAACATCATGCCCTGGTCCCCGGCACCGATCCTTTCCGTCTCATCCTGGGCACCCTGTTTGGATTCATCGGATTCATCCACGCCCTGGGCAATATCCGGAGACTGTTCATCGATAGAGATCAGCACGCCGCAGGTGGAACCATCAAAGCCATATTTGGCGCGGTCGTAGCCGATATCGATCACCGTCTGCCGGGCGATCTTGGCAATATCCACATAGCAGCTGGTGGAGATTTCTCCTACAATATGGATCTGGCCGGTAGCCACCAGGGTTTCGCAGGCGACTCGGGCATCCGGGTCCTGTTCCAGGATGGCATCCAGTACCGCATCAGAGATCTGATCGGCGATTTTATCAGGATGGCCTTCCGTAACTGATTCAGACGTAAAAACTTTCTTCATTTTTTCCTCCTTACAAAAAAAATACTCTCAAACATGAGAGTACCTATAGGACTCTCATCTTACAATCGACAGACCGCATTGCAGGAATTAGCACCGTTGGCCCAAGGCCATGGTTGCTGTGGCTTCATTGGGCCATTCCCTCCGCCACTCTTGATGAGCAATATGTGATTTTGCTTTGTAATTATAACAGATACAGTAGCAAAACACAAGCTGGACCCACTCAATAGTGGACCACATCCTGCTCTTTCTGGATCTTTGCCAAGATGGGACGGGCTGCCTCACTCTGGAGGAAGTCCCAAGTCGTAGGAGGGACCTGCTCCCGGACCCCTTCCCAGTTGCCTTCCTGGATGGCTTTCCGTACGGTGGAGGCGCTGACCACTTCCCCCTGTTCCGCCCGGCGGGGGACTACGATGCATTGGATCCCGGCTTCTGGCAGACGCTGCTGCATCACCTGGTTGTAGAGGCCAGTGACTACGCTGGTAGGTTCTTCCCCCACATACCGGGAAGTAATGCCCAGCCGATGGGCGATTTTCGTAAAGATGGCCAGATCCAGGTTGGCATGGCTGGCGATCACGGCTTCTGCATCCTTCTGGAAATAGCTGGGGAATGTAGCCTGACTGATGATATAGGGCCCGCTGTCATGGTACCGGATGTTGGTCAGATGACGGGTCCCCTCCAGGATGAGTTTTTTCCGCACCGCATAGGGAAACAGGCTGGCATCTTCGCTGACCATGAAAAGATGTACTGCATCATTTTCCCCAGCAGCCTTTTCCACCAGATACTGATGCCCCAAGGTAAAAGGATTGGCATTCATCACGATGGCTGCCACTTTCAGTGCATCGATCCGGCTTTGGGCCAGCTGATCCAGATAACTGGAAAACCCATCTTTCCGATTTTCCATGAACACGATCTGGTCTTCGATCCGGGCAATTTCATAGAAGCCCAGATCTCCAAAGAATTTGGCCGAGCTGCACTTGGTATAGAGGAATAGATGGAGATGGCCCCGTTCATACTGGATCTGGACCAGATGGGAAACGATTTCGTTCATCAGCCCTTCGCCCTGATGCCGATGATCCACTGCCATACAGCGCAGGGTATTGCCAAAACAGCTACCGGTAGCAATGGCCTGATAGTCGCTGTCAAACATCACACAGGTATAATCCAGATTGGCATCCCGCCGGATCCCTTCCTGTTCCAACAGTGCATCCACTTGGGCATTGGTCCGTTTATCGGAAGGATATACTTGGGAAATAAAATAATCAGACATCATTTGTCTCCTTCTGGTTTTAAAGTCACCCCATTATATCACAAAAAAGGGTTGGGCTGCGTTGGTCCGCCAACTAAGATCTTTCCTGGCAAAAAAAAAGGCTGTACAGACCGCCGACATCGATCTGTCGGCAATCTTGTACAGCCTTTTTTATCCACACCAGTATCTGAATACAGTTACCGGGCTCTCTTATTTTGCAAAGTAACGGGCCAGCAGGCCATCGAATACGCGGCCATGACGGGCTTCGTCCTTGGCCATTTCATGGACGGTATCATGGATGGCATCGTAGCCCAGCTGTTTGGCCAGGGTAGCGATTTCCTTCTTGCCAGCGCAGGCACCCTGTTCAGCAGCAGCCCGCATCTCCAGGTTCTTTTGGGTGCTGTCGGTGACTACTTCACCCAGCAGTTCTGCGAATTTGGCTGCATGCTCTGCTTCCTCGAAAGCGATCCGTTTGTAGGCTTCCGCCACTTCCGGATAGCCTTCCCGGTCAGCCACCCGGCTCATGGCCAGATACATGCCTACTTCGGAACATTCGCCGGTGAAGTGCTGACGCAGGCCTTCCAGCACCCGTTCATCCACGCCTTTGGCAACGCCGACCACATGTTCATCGGCGTATTCCTTGACGCCTTCTTTCAGTTCATCGAATTTATCTTTGGGAGCGCCGCACTGCGGGCACTTTTCCGGAGCTTCTTCGCCTTCATAGACATAACCGCACACTCTGCAAATGAACTTTTTCATGATATTGCCTCCCCTGATTTACACAGTTTACAAGATTTTGTATTTGTTAATATTAATTATCTCTTACGGTTATTATTATAACAGACTCTTAAAATAATGCAAGTCTTTTTGGAAAATATTTTTCCATTTGATATGTTTTTTATGAGAACCTGTCTAAGAGCTGCTGGAGCCTCTCCTTCAGCCTCTCTTTCCGTTTTCGGGGATCTTTTTCTTCCTGTCCCAACTGCTGCCGGTATCTTCCCATCTGTTCATTGAGGGCACCTAGTCCCTGCGGCAGGACTTGTTGGATCCGGCTTTTCACATACTGTGCCACCAGGGGGCTCCTGCCACCGCTGCTGACAGCACAGATCACTTCTCCCTCTTTCAGCAGGGCCGGAAAGATGAAGGAACACAGCGCCGGATCATCTACTACATTCACTGGGATTTTCTGTTCCTGACAAAGACGGCTGATTCTTTCATTGATCGCTCTTTCATTGGTCGCAGCCACGACCATCTGCCATTTTTCCCGGAAGATGTCCTCTTGGCTGAAATTCCTTGCTGCTATTTGGACCGGCAGGGCATGGAATCCGGGTATAAGGACGGGAGCCACTACCTGGATCCGGGCTCCGAATTCCAGCAGGATCCGGGCTTTATGGAGTGCGGTCCGCCCGCCTCCCACCAAAAGGACCGGCTGCTGTTCCAGCTGGACCATCAAGGGGAAATAACTCATTCCCGCACTTCCTTTCTTTCCAGAGCTTCCCGGATGCCGGATACGGAATGGATCCTGGCTGTTTCCACATGCTTGCAGCCTTCTTCCCAGGCAGCCCGGGCCGTAACTGGACCGATGCAGAGGACCCGGGTCTCCGGTGCCAGGGTGAACTGCCGGAAAAAAGCATGGACCCCCCTGCCGCTGCCAAAGATCATGACCCTTGGCGAAAGCAGGCGGCGCGTCCCCCCTTTGTCCTCCAAGGAACGGACCCGATAAATGGACGCATCCTGATAGTTCAGCCCTGCCTTTTCCAGTTCCCGGACCAGATCCGGGGACCCTTCTTCTGCCCGGAGCAGGAGACAGCGGTCTCGGGGATCCATTTTTCCTCCCAAGGCCCTGCCTAAAGCTTCTGCTGTAAAAGTCTCCGGCACCAGATCCGCCTGGAATCCTTGGTGGGCTAGTTCCTCAGCCGTTCCCCGGCCGATGCAGGCAAACCGCACCTGCCCCAGCCGCCGGAAATCCTGCCGAGCCGCTCGGAACCATTGGAAGAACAGGCGGACCCCGTTCCGGCTGGTAAAGACCAGCCAGTCATACCGGTCAAAATCTTCCGGGATATTCTGGAACAGCGGTTCCAGATCCAGGATCGGAAGTTCCGTGACCGTCTTTCCAGCCGCTTCCAGAGCACCTGCCACTTCCTGGCAGAACACCGGGGTCCCGGTGACCAGGATCCCCTCCAGATTCCCTTCCCAAGACGGCTGCAGTCCCAGGTCAGCCACGGGCCCTACCAGGATGATGGCCGGCGCAAAGGCCCCCTGTTCCTTGGCCTTTCCCGGAAGGTTGGAAAGTGTCCCGTCAATGCGGATTTCCTGAGGGCTGTATCCCCCGCAAAGGACGCTGGTCGGGGTATCCGGTGGCTTCCCTGCCTGGACCAAGCACCGGCAAATGGTCTCCAGACGCTCTACTCCCATGAGGAATACCAGAGTCCCTTGCAGCTGGGCCAGGGCTTTCCAATCTTCTCCCAGTCCATCCTGGGTATGTCCAGTGACCACGGTAAAGGAACGGGCCAATCCCCGGTGGGTCACTGGGATACCGAAATGTTCCGGCACCGCGATCGCGGAACTGATTCCCGGCACCACATGCCAGGGGATTCCCGCCGCCTGGAGTGCCAGTGCTTCTTCTCCGCCTCGGCCAAAGACAAAACTGTCTCCGCCCTTGAGCCGCACCACCCGTTTCCCTTCCCGGGCCTTTTGGAGCAGCAGCTGATTGATGGCCTCCTGGGCCATGCTGTGGCGCCCGCTGCGTTTGCCTACCGGCAGCCGTTCCGCCTCAGGGCGGACCTCTCGGAGCACTTCAGGGGGCACCAGGGCATCGTACAGCACCGTTTCAGCCTGGGCCAGGATCTTTCTTCCCTCCAGTGTCAAGAGCCCGGCACCGCAGCCGGCTCCTACCAGCCAGACTTCGCCCCTTCGGGCTTTATCTCCAGTCATAGAGTTCCTCCTTCAGGGAAGCGCACAGTGCCTTCCCCTCTTTCTCCAAACCCAGCCGCCGGGCTCGTTTCCCGTCCACCATAGCCAAGAGTTCCATCCGGCCCTGGTCCAGCAGTCGGCAGTGGATCCCTACGGGACAGGAACAGTCCACCTTCATCGAACAGAATAATTCCCGCTCCCATTGGAACCGGCGCCAGGTCTCCGGATCAGAGATCCGCTGCAGGAGCCGGACCAGATCCCGATCCCCTCTCCGACATTCGATCCCGATGATGCCCTGACATCCAGCAGGCATCACTTGTTCCACAGGAAGCGGCAGGACCTGATACCGGGACAGGTCCAGATCCATGCGTTGGATCCCGGCCATCGCCAGGACGATGGCGTCATATTCTCCCCGTTCCAGTTTATGGAGCCGGGTCGTCACATTGCCCCGGATATCCCGAAAGACCAGATCCGGATACAGCTGCCCGATTTCCTGGATCCGGCGGGGACTTCCGGTCCCCACGGCCATCCCTGGTTCTAGGCTCTTCCCAGCTGGAAGGATCAAGGCGTCCCGAGGATCTGCTGCTTTAGGGGTACCTGCGATGAGCAGTCCATCTGCCAGCTGATAGGGAAGATCCTTGGCACTGTGGACAGCGATATCCGCTTCGCCGCATAACAGTTCCCGCTCGATTTCCCGGACAAAGATCCCTCGGCCGCCGATTTTCACCAGGGCATGGATCCGGTCCCGATCCCCGGCAGTCGTAATCGTCCGGATTTCCGTTTCCACCCCTGCTTCCTCCAACAGCCGGCATACGATATAGGTCTGTGCCAGGGCAAGACGGCTGCCCCGAGTTGCTGCAATCAGTTTTTTCATCTTATCTCCTTATTACCCTGGGTGCCACTTTTCGATAGACCAGGACAGCCAGGGCACAAAGGGCGTAATCCGGCAAGACCGTACTCAGGAACCAGACTTCCAACAGCCGTACCAATCCAATGCCTCCCGTATTCTGCAGCACCCAGTTGAACATCAGGTCATAATAGACCAGCCCGCATCCGTAATAAACCATTTCGCCCCCTAGAGCCGCTGTCAGCAGCCGTTTCAGCCCGGCTCGGGCCGGATTGCCCGCCAGCAGACCGGTCATCCAGGCGGCACAGGGAAACCCCAGCAGAAAGCCAAAAGTGGGTTTCATCAGATAGCCCAGTCCCCCGCCATGGGCGAAGACCGGCAGTCCCGCCAGCCCCAGGACCAGATAAGCCAGGACGCTGAGAAAGCCCAGCCGCCGGCCTAGGAACAGGCCTGCCAATACGGCTACAAAGATCTGCAGGGAAATGGTCACCTGCCAGATCCCCAAAGGGACCATGATATGGATCAAGGCCCCCACCGCCATGAGAGCCGTAAAAAGGCCACAAAGAGCCAAAGGAGTATGAGTTGTCTGCATCGTTTCCTCCTGAAAAGATTTTCCTTTCGGATCAAGCTTCTTGATTTTTGTTCCTATTATAACAGAATTGCGCCAGTTCTACCGTTGTTTTGCGAACTCTGGAGAAAGTTTCAGTTATTATAATTTTTTCTTATTTTTATCATAATTGAACCTGTTGTTATTTTTTTCGGACGTTTTTTATATAATGTATAAAAGACAAGACATTTATAAAGGGAAAATCGGGATTCTCCGATGCTAGCGGAAGATCCCCAGGTTTGGGAGGAAAATCCATGAAATTACATCAACTGCGCTATTTTCAGGAGGTTTGCCGCCAGCACAGCATTACCAAGGCGGCCGAAGAACTCCACATTTCCCAACCTGCTGTTTCAGCGGCCATCCGGGAGCTGGAAGAGGAGTTCGGGCTGAAGCTGTTCAAACGTTCCCATAAGAAACTGATCCTGACCACGGAAGGGTCATACTTTTCCCTGGAAGTAGAAGAACTGCTCCAGCGGGCCAAGCAGATCACAGATGATATGACCCGTTTGCAGAAAAAGAATACATCCATCCGGGTGGGGCTCCCTCCCATGATCGAGGCCCAGGAAATCCCTATGCTGGCCCAGTTCCATAAAGAACATCCAGAGATCCGCCTGGAACTCCATCATGGGACTTCCCTGACCCTGCGGAAAGCCCTCCAAGACAATCGGATCGACATCGCCATCGTCAGTGGCAGGAATATCAATCCAGGCACAGTAGGATCCCAGCCTATGAAGAAAAGTGAAATCGTCTACTGTGTCAGCCGGAATCATCCTTATGCCCAAGAAAGATCTCTTTCCCTTGCCCAAGTGGCCCAAGAAGATCTGGTAGAAATCGAAGGCAGCCAAAATTTCCGGGAAACCATCCTGGAACGATTCCACCAGGAGCGCTGCACCCCCCGGGTCCAGTGGTCCACCACCCAGCTCTATACCAAGATCCAGCTGATCCGCAGCGGAGTGGCTGGCGGATTCCTCTACCGTGCCCTGGCGGAACGAGAGCCTGACCTGGTCCCCATCTCCCTGGACCCACCCTTGTATTATGAAATCGAGATGCTGTGGCAGAAGGATGCCGTAGGAAACGAAACCCTCCAGACCATCCTGGAATTTGCCCGGAAACAGGGAGCGATCCTGGAAACCGCTGAAACAGCCCCTCAATGAATCACAAAAGGAAAAAGCCTTCTGCTGGGGAAGCAGAAGGCTTTTTCCTTGAAAGGAAGTTGTTTATGATGATTTGATGGGGAAGATGTAACAAGGAGGGGTAATCCCTGCTACGATTATTAGTATACCCATGACCTGTGTCAAAGGAAGGGCAAATTCTTGAATGATTTGTGAATTTGACTCTTCAGTCAGCCAGTCCGAAATACCCATAGATATCCTGGATCATTCCCTGGGCATTCTCCGGACTCAATCCCGCTTTTTCACTGAGCAGCAGCAGCCCCTTCAGCTGTTTTTTCAGATAGTTGCTGAACTTTTCCGGATCCAGGGAGAGGTTGTCGCCCTGGACCTGGTCACTTTGGCAAGTGAGCATCACCAGCAGCTTCAGGGTCTCCCCTTCTTTTTCCGCCAAGAAAAAGAGATAGGGAAAGGCCTCCCCCAACTTCTGGACAAAATCCACCGCTCCCTGGTTTTCCCATAGGGCCGGACCGCAATCCTCGGCAAAAGAAAGTCCCCAGCGTCCACAGAATTTCCGGGCTAAAGCCGGCTGGCTCCCAACCAAGCCCAGCAGTTGGAAATACCGCTGGAGCTCGTCCGGATGGTCCAATTCCTCCTGATGCACTTGGAAACCGATAAAATCCTGCCGTTCCAGATAGGAACGGATTTTTTCTTCTTCCATAACGGCCTACCTTTCTTTGATCATGACGGTCCACTGGCCGGGCAGTTTCACTCTCTTCCAGATGCCGGGCCAATCTTCTTCCAGCTGTGTCTTCAGTTTCCGTGTCTTGGTATCCACCAGCACCACCGCTTTGCCCGGCTGTTCCCGGACCTGTCCATAGGTGGTCCAGGGCATGATGTTCTTAGCCGACCAGCTGTCTTTCCGGGGTTTGAAAGCTTCGGCCTCCTCATCGGGCACCAGCATCACCATTTCCCGGCCCGTATAGAATACGCCGGAAGTCGGATAGCCGCCGCCCCGGATGTAAATGGGCATATCTTCCGGTACCACAGCATTGATGAACTGGGCCGCTGTCTTCCCGGTCACATCTTCCATAAGAGGTTTGGCCAAAAGATCCAGGCTGCAGCAATGGAAGCCGATGGTCAGCAATACCACCGTGGAAAGGACTTCCTGGCTGCTCTTCCCCTTGTATTTATGGAAAGCCAGCACCACCATGCAGAGGGTATAGATCAACATGAAATAGAACAGGTTGTGGGGATTGGGGAATACCCCGGGAGCCAGGCGGGTCACCTTAGAAGCGGCGAAAGTCAAAGCTCCATAGAAAAGGATATTGCCCAAGAGCATCCAGCGCATCTCCAGGCCGCTGCCCTTTTTCCAGATATAATCGGCTGTGAGCACGCACAGGGGCAGCAGCAGAGGATACGTATAGGTAATGTATTTTGTGGCCATGCATTGGAAAAAGACAAAGACAGCAGCGATCCACAACAGCAGGAAGGCCTCCCGAGGCGCCGGATAATGCCATTTCCCGTTTTTCCGCAGCAGGTTCCACAGCATGCCGGGCACAAGCCCAACCCAAGCATAGGCATTCAGGATATTCACCGCCGTATAATACCAGATCACATTATCCCGAGGGTGTTCCGAAACCGTAGCCCGCAGGACGTTCTGTGTCCCCAGGAAACTGCCCAGGAAGTCTGGATGGACCCGTGCCATGGCAATGTACCAGGGCAGGGCCACCAAAAGGAAGAGCGGGATCCCAGTGGCCAGTTTCGCATCTTTCAGGCATTTCCAGTCTTTTTGATAGAGCAGGAACAGGGTGATGATGAATCCAGGCATCAGGAACCCGATGGGGCCTTTGGTCAGGGTCGCCAGGGCAGAAAGGAGATAGACACCGTAATACCAATTCTTTTCCCGGCTGCTGTATCCCAAGAAGAAACACAGCAGGGCCCCATCCATGAAGAGGAACAGCATCCCGTCTGTCAGGACGCTTTTGGAAATGGTGAAAAACTCCAGGGTCATGAGCAGCAGGACCCCGCTGAGGAACCCCACTTCTTCCCGATACAGCCTTTTGCCTGCCTGGACCGTGAGCCAGAGACCGCCCAAACCAAAGAGGGAGGGAAAGAAACGGGCCCCGAATTCACTGAACCCAAAGATCTTGAAGCCCAAGGCGATCATCCAGTAGGCAAAGACCGGCTTGTCATACCAGTACCGGCCATAGATCTGGGGAGAAAGCCAATCGCCGCTCAAGACCATTTCCTTGGCCGTCAGGGCATAATTTCCTTCCACACTGTCCGTAAGAGGCAGGGCGGAATTCATGAAAAACAGTAAAAAAATAGCTGCGGCCCAGAACCCCAGCCAGTATTTCTTCTTCATACACGTTCCTCCAATGCTTTAGCGTATACATATTGAATCTATTTTACACTAGAATGGGAGAAGAAGGAAGGGGTTGTTGCACGTGTGAAAATCACACACGCACAACAACCCCTTTGTCATAGTTCAGACGTCTGACGGACTGTTGCAGGGGCAACAGTCCTCTTCGGATTATACGGACACCTTTCCCCCAGACACTGTTCATTCTTGGGATAGAAGCCGCAGACCGTCTTTTCTTCCGGCAGGGTGATCCCGAACCGTTCCTTGACGTAGGGAATGGCCGTTTTCAGGGCTGTATAGGCATCCCGTTTGCAGCAGCGAGGGCCGCCGATAGCTGCCAGGTTGGCCAGCGCCTCGGACGTATAGGTCATATGGCTGCCCCAGGAAGGGCCCGCAGTCAAAGGCCCGGTCTCTTCCAGCAGGGCCAAAGCCGCCCCCACGGAAGCCACCGCTCCGCAGACGCCCCAGTGGCCGCAAATGGCTCCAGGCATTTGGAGGCCCTCCTGCCGCAGTCTGCTTAAAAGTTCCGGCAGATCAAACGCCATACCGGCGTTATGGAGCGCTGTCAATAGACAGGCCCCATCCAATACATGATGCTCCGGACCGTGGATCCGGACAAATTCCTTCCCAGCTACGTGCCGGAATACAGCCAGAGGATTGGTTTCCTTTTCCTGGGCACAGGCTTCGATGATAGCCTGGGTCCGTTGTTCCAAATCATCCATGGAATACACCTCATTTCATCCGTCCCAGCACTTCCAGCAGCAGGTTCCAGGTCCGCTGTACAGAGGCGATGTGCATGGTTTCTCGATACGTATGGATATCCGTCAGGGTGGGCCCCAAAGAAATGCAATCCAATCCCGGGAGCTTGGCGGCGAACATGCCACACTCTACCCCTGCATGGATGGCTTCCACCTTGGGGTCTTTCCCATACTGTTCCCGGTAGACCTGGACGAACAGATCCCGCAGGGGAGAATCTGCCCGATAGGACCAGCCTGGATAATCCCCAGCCCGGAACACCTGTCCGCCCAGCTGCCGCAGGAGCCCTTCGATCCGCTCTGCCACCATTTCCTTCTGGCTTTCCACACTGCTACGGACCAAAAGAGCCGCACAGACCTGATCTTCTTCTGTGTAGAGGATGCCCAGATTCAGAGAAGTCTGGACCATGCCGGCCAGTTCCGGGCTCATGACCTGTACCCCGTCCGGCAGGCTGGTCAGGAGACACTGGATTCTTTCCGTAGAGAGCCGGTCCATCGGCAGCCGATTCCCAGCGGCTGGTTCCACCGTGGCCTCCAGTGCCGGATCCGTCACACGATACTCTTGCTGTACCGTTTTTCTGAAGGTTTCCACACCTTCCTGGAATCGTTCCGGTTCCGGAGTGACCACCAGGGCCCGGGCTTCCCGGGGGATGGCATTGTCCTTGGTCCCCCCTTCCACTTCTACCAGCCGGTACAGGACTTTCCGATCCAGCTGCAGCAGGAGACGGCCCAGCAGCCGATCTGCATTGGCCCGACCCTTATGGATCTCTGTGCCGGAATGGCCTCCTGTGAGCCCGCTGATCTTCACTTCCAGACAAGTCCCGGCAAATGCTTCCCGATGGATCGGCAGGGCGCAGTTCAGGTCCACGCCCCCAGCACAGCCTACCGTAAAGATCCCTTCTTCCTCCGAATCCAGGTTGATCATCCGCCGGCCTTGGAGACCGCTGGCGTCCAGCTTCACGGCTCCCAACATACCGATTTCTTCATCCACCGTAAAGACCGCTTCCAGACGGGGCCGAGGGATGGAAGGATCATCCAGGAGCGCCAGCCCCATAGCTACGGCGATCCCGTCATCTGCCCCCAAGGTGGTTCCCCGGGCCGTGATCTCGTCTCCAGAAACTTCCAGATCCAGCCCTTCCTTTTCCATATCTTTGGGACAGCCCGGTGCCTTTTCGCAGACCATATCCATATGGCCCTGGAAAATCACCGGTTCTGCTTCTTCATAGCCGGGAGAAGCCGGTCCCACCAAGATCACATTGTTCAGGGCATCCTGATGGACCTCCAATCCCCGCTGCCGGCCAAAATCCACCAGCCAGTCACTGATGGCCCTGGTATGCCGGGAACCATGAGGGATCTTCGTTAATTCTTCAAAGAAATGGAACACCCGCCGGGGTTCCAGAGAAGCCAAGATATCCATAGCGCATGATCTCCTTTGCCGTTTGATTGGTTCCATGCTGCACCGAAGATTTCCAACAGTGCACCGAGAACCTGTCGTGATTTCCTGCCGCTGATCCTTTATCCGCTGCTGTTTTTTATCCACTATAGGAAAAGTATAACATAGATTTTTGGAACTTTCGACTCTTCCCTAGCGTCAGTCCCCCTGATTTCCCGCGCTTATTAGAAAAGATCCGTTTCTTATTGTACAACTTTCCTTATATTTATCCCTGTTTTTCCATTTTATTTGACAATATGGTGAAATCGTATTATATTTTTATTTATTTACAATAGACACTGTACAGCAGGGGGATAAAAGGAGTCTTTACCATGAACAAGGTTGTCACTGTCAAAAATATCAAAATCGGCGAAGGGATCCCGAAAATTGCCATTCCCATTTCTGATTCCGATTATGCAGGGGTCAAAAAATCGGTCAATCTGATTATGAATTCCCCTTGTGACCTGATTGAATGGAGAGGGGATTTCTATAATGATGTCACTGATCCAGAAGTCCGGATCAAACCCTTGACACTCTTCCGCAACCAGCTGTGGAACTTGCCTGTACTTTTCACCATCCGGACCGATGTGGAAGGGGGCATGATGGAAATCGACACCCAAGATTATACAGAACTCCTCCTTGCAGTCATTGACAGTGGCCTGATCGACATCGTGGACGTGGAGCTGTCCCGAGGGGAGAAGACCGTCAAGGCTATCGTCCAGGCAGCTCATGATGCTGGAGTGAAAGTCCTGGGATCCCGGCACAATTTCAAGAATACCCCGGATAAAGATGTAATCATCCGCAGCCTGGTAAAGATGCAGGAACTGGGCTGTGACCTAGTCAAATATGCTGTGATGCCCCAATCGGAGCGGGATGTCCTGACCCTCCTGGATACGACCTTGACTATGAAGGAAGAATACAATGATACCCCGGTGATCACCATGTCCATGGGACATCTGGGCGTGGTCAGCCGGATCTGCGGTCAAGTTTTCGGCTCTGCCATCACTTTCGGTACAGCCGGAAAAGCGTCCGCTCCAGGTCAGCTGCCAGCCAACGGATTGTCCATATTCCTGAAGAGCCTATCTTGAGGAAGCGTGTCTGACTCATCCATATAAAAAAAGCTCCACGGCCCAGAGGGGGTGGCCGTGGAGCTTTTTTATGGAAATAGGAGAAGGAAACCGATCATTCTTCATCCATACCCGGTTTGAAGAAATCTCCAAAGAGTTCTTCATTGGAAGGCATGTCGTACTTCAGAGGACGGGATACCCAAGTGGTATTCATATAATGCTTCAGGGAAATATTTTCGGATACGATGTTGCCGCCCCAGGTACCGCAGCCCATGGAAGAAGTGGGCGGCATGCCGTTCCAGGCAGATCCGGAATTGCCCCGGTTATTGGGCTGGCGGACCATGATCCGAGAGACCGGAGCTGCCATGCCCAGACGATTGATGTGATCATCGTCAAAAGAGTAGATGCCGCAGGAATGGCCTTTGCCCCCGACTTCAAAGATAGCCCGCATCATATCCAGGGCATTTTCAAATTCACCCTTGTATTTGAACAGGGTCAGGAGTGTGGTCAGTTTCTCGCTGGAGAAGAAGAATTGTTTCCCCACATGTTCGATCCCGCCGCCGGTCACAGCAATGAACTTCCGATCCGCCGGAATGGTGAAGCCAGCGGCTTCCGCCAGTTTCTGAGGGCTGATGGCAACCGTATCCGGCAGCCGGTGGCCGGTTTCATCCCACATGACTTTCTTGATCTTTTCAGCCTCTTCTTCCGTAGCCAGATAGGCTCCCTGTTCTACCAGGGCCTTGACGAACCCATCATAGACTTCTTCGGAAATCACCAGGTTCCCGTCACAGGAGCATCCAGAGCCAAAGTCAGAAGTCTTGGAGATCCGGGTATTTTCAGCGGCTTCTTTTTGCCGTTCCGGAGTATTGCAGGTATTGTCGATGATGACCGTTGCGTTGCCAGCCCCGCTGCCATAAGCCGGGACTCCCTGGCTGTAGGCTGCTTTCACCATGGGCCGCCCACCAGTAGCGATGATCAAGTCTGCCCGTTTCATCAGTTCAGCCGATACGGCAATGCTGGGTTTCTCGATGCCCTGGAGGATATCCGCCGGAGCCCCTTCCCGTACCAGGGTATCCCGGATGATGTTGATGATCTTGTTGGTTACATTTTTGGCTCTGGGATGGGGAGAAAAGACGATCGTATCCCGGCACTTGATAGAGAAGATCACCTGTCCAGCCGGTGTCAGGCAGGGGTTGGTAGTCGGTACCAGGGAAGCGATCACTCCTACTGGTTTGGCGTATTTCACGATGCCTTTTTCCGGGATCTCTTCGATGATTCCGATGCTGGGATTGCGCAGACATTCTCTCAGGATCAGTTTGATCTTATTCCGTTTGTTCCGTTTACTGATTTTGTCTCCCAGGCTGGTTTCGTCCACAGCTTCATCACAGATAGGTCCCCAGACTTTCATATCACAGACGGCAGCCGCCACGGCCTGGCACAGTCTATCCACACGGGCCTGATCATAGGTTTCGATGATTTTCTGGGCAGCTCTTGCCCGAGCGATCTTTTCCTCCACCATTTGGATTTCTTCAGGGGTTGCTTCTCTCGTCGCCATGCTAATCTCTCCTTTTCTATTTTTATTGGATTTTTATCATTCCTCTTTCTATTTAGAGTATACTGATAATTGAAAAAGAACTCCAATACATGTTTTCTGGATTCATGATAGAATGTCTCTATGATTTTGTTGTCCCCCTGCCCAGCCCTATGGTAGAATACAACCAGCAGAAAAGGAGGTAGAATACATGACACTGCTGCAGCTGCTTTATTTCGAAACCCTTGCCAGGATGCTCCACTATACCCGCGCAGCCCAGGAACTGCACATATCCCAGCCCAGTCTGTCCTATGCCATCAATGAATTGGAAAAAGAACTGGGTGTCAAGCTGTTCCTGAGGGAAAAACGGCACATTGCCCTGACCCCTTACGGGCAGCAATTCCTGCCCTATGTCCAAAAAGCCCTTCTCTGCCTGGATCAAGGAAAGCTTTCCCTGCAGACCATGAAGGGAGAGGAAAAAAATATCCTCCAGCTGGGCTACTTCCATTCCATTTCGTCATCCTTTGTGCCGCCCCTCATCGAATCCTTCTATCAAGCACCCGAACACCGCAAAATCCATTTCCAATTCATGGAAGGGACCTCCTATGAAATCTATTCCCTGGTAAAAGAGGGAAAACTGGACCTGGGTTTTTCCACCCATCGCGGACCGGGGATCCAAACCTGCCTGGTGATGAAACAGCCTCTCTACCTGGTGGTTCCCCTGGAACACCCCCTGGCCAAAAAAAGCTATGTGACATTTGGAGATTTCGCCCAGGAACCCATCATCGGCCTAACCCGGGGCAGCAATCTCCGAGATCAGTTGGACAGAGCCTTCCTGGCCCATCATATCACTCCCCGCCTGGTCTTCGAAGTCCAAGAATGCAATGCGGCCCTCCAGTATATCGATTTAAAATTCGGCGTAGGGATCCTGCCGGAAATCCCTACCATGCATACGGCTAGGGTAGTGGCTCTGCCCATCGCTGAGCAGGAAGCCAGTTTCATCCGGAATGTATTCCTGCTCTGGGATCCAGACCGTCCTATGAGCCCGGCTGTGGAAACTGTAAAAGATTTCATCGTCACCCACTATGGCCTGCACCAGACGGATTCTCTCCCTGCTGCTTCCATCCGCTAACAGCGAAAGAAGATATACGCAAACGGAAATAGGACCGCCACATAGACAAGGGTCGTCTCCAGGAAAGCCGCTACAGCTAAATCTACGTCCAGATGGAATAGCTGGGCAGTGATCACTGCATTGATGGCCACAGGCGCTGAAGCGGCCAGGAAAATGGTCCCGAGGATCACCGGGTCTGCAACCACCAGGCTGGAGGCCCCGCAGATCAGCAGAGGCACCAGCAGGAAGCGGATGGGAAGCAGTCCTACAGCCTGCCGCAGGCAGCGAAAAGCCCGATGGAAATCAATGGTATAGCCCACCGGCGTAAAAGCGATCCAGGCCTGGATATGGACCAGCAGCCGAAAAAAGTCGGTGACAAAGACGGGGCGTTCCACCTGGAACAGCTGCAGCCCCAGCCCGATCAGCATCCCGGCCACTCCCAGCTGTTTCCGGGTAAAGAGCAGCTCCCGGAGACTGAAATGCAGAGGAGCCGCCCCGTCAGCACTGCCTTCCCGGGCCGCATAATACTGGGCCAGAGGAAAAGCCAGCACCACCATCAGGATATTCTGGGGCACGGCAAAAAGCTGGATATAGGCAAAGCTCAATTCCCCATAGAGGATATAGCCGCAGATACCGGCCAAGGTACCGATATTGGCCAGCATGGCAGCTACTACTAATGTCCCTCGATCCACAAAAGATAGATGCCGGCATAAGGGGACCATCATCCCTGCCGACAGGAAGGCCACCAAGAGGCTCAGGAAAGGCAGCAGGAGCAAATCTCCTTTCAGAGGCAGGATCCAGAAACTGAGCAGGTTCATGACCGTGATCAGCACCACCACATTGAACAGCATCATCCCATTGCACTGGGCCATCGTCATCCAGTTCCGCCGCCGCAGGAAATATCCTGTTGCCAAAGGGCAGAAAACATCAAAGAAAACAGTAAAGAGCTGGGCATAGTTCACTATTTCTTGCCTCCTCATCCATACGAAAATCAACCCGCACAAAGGTATTTTACTCCTTTATGCGGGTCTTTTGCTCGCTGTTTTTTTATTTTCCAGGAGCCAGGGTATGGTTTTTCCCCTGCCGGGTAGGCACATCCAGGATCAGGTCGCTGGCTTTCCCCGCCCGGAGCAGGTAACTGTCCGTAGGATGGTCCAGGAATTCTGCCACCTGCCGGCTGATGGCCATGAGCTTGTCCAGATCGATGCCCGTGGCAATCCCCATTTCGTCCAGCATATGGACTACATCTTCACTGGATACATTCCCAGCTGCTCCCGGTACAAAAGGACAGCCGCCAGTCCCGGCAAAACTGGTATCGAACTGGGTAAAGCCTTCACTGAGTCCCGCTAAGATATTGGCAATTCCCAGGCCCCGGGTATTGTGGAAATGGAGCCACCAAGAACAGTCAGGATATTTTGCTTTCACCGTCCGACAGATTTCTGCCACCTGGGACGGATAGGCCATACCGGATGCATCTGAGAGACTGATTTCCTGGATTCCCACTTCCCGGTAGGCATCGATGATCTTGCACACCACACTCACCGGGATCTCCTTGTCCCAGGGGGATCCGAATGCCATGGAAATAGAGCCGGAAATGCCGATGCCTGCTTCTTTCGCCCGCTCTACGCAGACAGCGAACCGTGCTACGCTTTCTGCCGGTGTGCAGTTCAGGTTGGCCAGGTTATGGGCGACAGAAGCGGAGACATTCAGTTTCACTTTCTGGCAGCCGCAGGCAATGGCCCGTTCTACCCCTTTCAGGTTGGCGATCAAGGCCCGGTATTCTACCCCCGGTTTCTGTTCAATGCCCTGGAATACAGCATCTGTATCGGCCACCTGAGGCACTGCTTTGGGACTGACGAAACTCCCCACTTCGATGACGGGGAACCCGGCCTCTGTCAAATCTTTCACAGCCTGGATCTTCTGTTCCGTGGTCATGATCTTTTTTTCATTCTGCAAACCGTCCCGGAGGCCCACTTCGCAGATGCGTACTTGTTTTACATGAGTCAATGCCATCCTGTCCACCTCTTATTTCTTGATATAGCGGTTCCCCGCCTCCACTAATTCATCCACATGGACCAGTTTGATGTAAGTCTCGAAATCGATCATATCCCCCTGGTATCCTTCTGGAGTCCCGTGTTCCTTGATGTATTTGAGGATCCGCATTTCGGCAGCGACTTGAGCGAATAATACGCTGAAGGGGAATGTGATGATCTTGTACCCCAATTTTTTGCCGCAGTCTTCCGTTGTGAAATCCTTAAAGAAGGGCTGATTGGGGAAATAGCCTAGATGGATGGGGCCGTGGACTTTTTCCGGCAGGCTGACCAGCGCTTCCCGGGATTTGGGCAGGATCTTCACCATGTCTGCGCCAGCTTCCAGATAGGCGTTGGCTCGGTCAACGGCCTCTTCATCCGGTGCATCGGTCCGAGCGATGATCAATAGATCCGGATCCTTGCGGGTATCCACGGCTGCCCGGATCTTTCCGCACATCTCTTCCACACTGATGACTTCGGTCTTAGACAGGAAGGGACAGTTAGGCGGCTGCTGCTGGTCTTCGATAAAGAAACCTGCCACCCCCGTCTTTTCATATTCCTTCACAGTCCGGATCACATTCAAGGCATTGCCATAGCCTCCCTCCGCATCACAGATAATAGGTATATCTACGGCATCTGCCATTTTGCTCAAGATATCTACCGATTCATTCAAGGCCAAGAGACCGGAATCCGGCTGGGCCAGGACCACCCCATGCATCCCATACCCAGTGGTGCCGCAGACCTGGAACCCCGCTACTTCAATAGCCCGTGCACTCAGGGCATCATAGGCGCAGGGAGCCACCAGATAATCATTTTCAGCTAGCAGACGGCGCAGTTTCGTGGTCATCCGCTCTTTTTTCTTCATACTCATACGCTGCTCCTTTCTCCCGAAAAAGGCTCTGTTTCACAGGGAAAACAGAGCCTTAGCTTTTCCATTATTTTCCCTTATGGGATTTCGCATGATTCGGAGCGACGAATTCGCCCTTTTCGTTTTTCACCAGTTTTCCATCTTCTACCAGTTTATTAGGGCTGTAGATATCATTGATATTCCAGCAGCCGGGAGTAGGTACGACGATATTTTCCATAGGGGCTTCCACCAGGAAGGGACGGCCTTCCCGATTGGCTTTCAATGCCGCTTCCATGGCTGGTTTGAATTCATCCGCGCTATGGACACAGATGGCTTCCACCCCGTACGCTCTAGCCACTCCGGCCCAGCTGGGACTGTAGGATTCCCCATCCGGCGTATGGAAAGTGGTCCCGAATTTGGTCCCGTAATTGGCATTTTCCAGGCCGGCAATGGTCCCGAAGGCTGAGTTGTTCATGACGACCCAGGTGCAGGGGATGTTTTGTTCCACGGCTGTAGCCAGGCAGGTTGGGTTCACCCCGAAGCCCCCGTCACCGGTGAGAGTGATGCAGATTTTGTCCGGTGCCCCCAGCTTTCCTCCTAAAACAGCAGAGGCTCCAAAACCCATGGTAGCCAAACCAGAAGAATGGTGGATGGTCCCGGGGACAGTGATATCATACTGCTGGGCCACCCCGTTCTTGTTCCATCCCACATCCGTGAAGATTTCCGCATCTTCCGGCAGGACTTCTTTCACGTCTTTCAGGATCCGCTGAGGTGTCATGGGGAAGCGTCCGTCATGGGCAATGGCTTCATTCCGCTTCTTGAAAGCCGCTTTGGCCTCTGCGATGGCTTTCCGCAGTTCCGGATGCTGCTTTCCTTCCGGACAGATTTTCTTTGCTTCCGCCAGGATCTGCTGGAGTCCTAATTTCAGGTCCCCTACGGCCCCAATAGCCACCGGATAGTTCCGGCCGATTTCTGCCGGGTCGATATCGATCTGGAGGAATTCCGTATGGTCCGGATCAAAGGTGACACCCCGGTACCAGCTGGAACTGTCCGCTTCTGCGAACCGGGTCCCCAGGCCCAGGATCACATCGGCTTGAGAAGTCAGGGAATGGGTGAATTCCATGCCCCAGAAACCGGTCTGGCCGATCATCAGGGGATGAGCATCGCTGATGCAGCCCTGTCCCATCAATGTCCGGGATACGGGGATATCCAGGAATTCCGCCAAGGCTGCCAGGTCATCCGATGCCTGGGCCAGGAGGATTCCCCCGCCGGCATGCATCACCGGGTGTTCCGCCGCCACCAGTTTCTCTGCGATGGCTTTGGCCGCTGCCGGATCCAGGGCCGGTTTCATGGTGATGTGGCTGTCTTTATAGGTCCGGTCCCAAATATAATCTTCCACTTCCCGGGAAAAGATATCCATGGGAACATCGATGAGCACAGGCCCAGGACGGCCGGACTCCGCCAGTCGGAAAGCCTTGTCCATGATTTCCGCCATAGATTCCGGGTCATCCACCCGCCAGGCCCGTTTCACCACCGGTTCCAGGATCCGGTACTGGGTCCCGTCCCCATGCATGTTCACTTCCTGATGGGGATGCTTGCCAAAGTAATAACTGGGCACATCCCCGGCTATGACCACCATAGGGATGGAATCAAAGGCCGCATTGGCTACCCCCGTGAGCACATTGGTCAGGCCAGGTCCCAGGTGGCACAGGACCACAGAAGCCTTGTGGGTCACCCGGGCATAGCCGTCCGCTGCCGTAGAAGCCACGGCTTCATGCCGATTGGAAATGTATTTCACTTTTTTGCTGCGGCTCAGGGCATCCAGCATCCCGATCACCGTATGGCCGCACAGACCGAATACATATTTTACATCCCGCCGTTCCAGGTAATCCACCATCAGATCGGCCACCAGTTTCTTCGTCATCTCATTCCCTCCTGTTTATTCCGTATTGGCAAGGGCAATCCCTTTCCGTTGAAAATACTGATTCAGTACGTCTCCGCTGCGGATGACGTAATTCTTGAAATATTCCACGGCCGGAGCCGCATACCGTTCCTTGTTCCATTGCAGATAGATTCCCCGTTCCCGGATACCGTCCTCGATAGGGACGATCTTGGTTCCAAAGGGGACTCCCATCAGAGGATAGGGAACGATGGCCACTCCATGGCCTGCCGCTACTACTCCATAAAGGATCACATCATTGGGGCTTTCCATGACCACATTGACTTGGATGTCCTGTTCTAGGAAGAGCTGATCCAGTTGTTTCCGGATCTGTCCGGAAACATCGAAAGCAACGAAATCCATGCCCTGGAAGTCTTTCATCTTCAGGATTTTCCGCCGGGCCAGGGGATGGCGTTCTGGCACCAAGGCCACCAAAGGATGGCTCCCGATGTAACAGGCTCCAATATGAGGCGCCTCGATTTTGGTGCAGAAGATCAGGTCCACTTTCCCTGCCAGCAGATTTTTCTGCAGGTCATACCACCCCTGGGAACCGTACTGGAATTGGACTCCCAGCCGGTTGGTCTCACTCCGGTACCGGATCAGGAGATCCGTGGCAAAGGCTTCGATGGAATAAAAGCCCGCACAGTTGATGCTCCCTGTATTGGGATTGGTATATTCTCTCAGCGTGTTAATCCCTGATTCCAGGGTATCCAGTGTCCGCAGGGCATAAGGAAGGAACAGTTCTCCCGCCTTGGTCAGTCGGATGTTCCGGCCGTGGGGCTCGAACAGTTTGGTCCCCAATTCATTTTCCATGTCCCGCATGGCGTGGCTCAGATTGGACTGGCTCACATGGAGGCGGTAGGCAGCTTTCGTATAATGTTCCAGTTCTGCGATTGTCGTGAAATAGTACAGCCATTGTAATTGCATAGTGTCGATTCCCCCTCAAGGCCGGATATGGCAAGATTGACATATCCATTTTACCATATCCAGCCTTTTCTCAGGGGTAGCCAGGCTTTATTTGCTGGCGGCATCCAATTCTTTGGTCAGCAGTTCGCCTAAACCGCCCACTTGCTCATTGATTTTCTTATTCAGTTCCTGTACTGCAGGGATGGCCAATACTTGGTCATAGAAGGATTTATCATAGGTCACCAGGGTCATTCCCTTCTTTTTCAAGGCTTCTTTATTGTCCTTATCCACTTTGGCCAGGGTAGGTGCCAGTTCTTTCAAGGCTTCCTGCACTGCCTGGTTCAGGGCCTTCTGGTAAGCCGGATCCAGGCTGTCATACGCTTTCTTATTGATGCAGATCTGGTTGGCATAGAGGATATGGTTGGTATCCGCCACATACTTCTGGACTTCATTGAAGTTAGCAGAAACAATGGTATCTGCCGCATTCTCTTCAGCATCCACGGTTCCGCTCTGGAGAGCGAAGTAGAGTTCCGGCCAAGCCAGCGGAGTGGGATTGGCCCCCAGGGCGGACCAGAAGGCCATGTGGTTCTTATTGCTCATGGTCCGGATCTTCAGCCCTTTGAAATCATCCAGGGTCTTCAAGTCTTTATTGGCCGTAGTCAGGCGGAAAGTGGCATTCTGCAGGATTCCCAGATAATGGAGCCCCGCCTTTTCATAGGCGCCGGAAAGTTTCTTATGGAATTCTCCGTTCCCGTTCAGGACTTTATCGATGGTCTTGCCGTTGTATTTGGCAAACGACATGGGCATATCGAATACGGCGGTTTCCGGAATGATGGCAGTCACCGGAGCCATCTGGCTGACTACGATCTGGATATCATTGGATTTCAGCTGTCGGAGCAGATCTTCGTCCCCGCCCAGTTCTGAGTTAGGATGGTAATCGATCTTCATTTTCCCGCCGGTGATCTTATCCACATTCTTGGCCACCAGTTCTCCGAACCGCTGACCGGCAGAATCTTTCCCAGCAGAGTCCGCCCCGATCAGTTCCACCGTTTTCAGTTTGGCATACTCCCCGCTCCCCGCGGCTTCTTTTTTGGTGTCTTCCCCGCCGCAGCCGGTGAGACCCATGAGCATCAGCCCTGCCAACAACACGCCTGCCGCTTTTTTCCAAGATTTTTTCATGATACTGCCTCCCTTTGAACAAATTCTGTACTGTACCGATTTATTTGGCTGCCACTTTCAAAAGCCCTGGCAGATAGGTCGAAATACTGGGTACATAGGTGATGATGAACAGAGCCACTACGAAAGCCAGGATGAAGGGGACTGCTTTCCGGGCCACATCCATGGGCTGCCGCTCTGCAATATTGCCGGCCACGAAAAGATCCAAGCCGAAAGGCGGAGTGGCCAGACCGATGGACAGGCAGCAGACCAGCACTACGCCCAGATGGACAGGATCTACACCCAGTTTCACACAGGCTGGCAGCAACACCGGTGCCAGGATGATGATGGCCGGACCCGTATCCATGACCATGCCCAACAGGAAGAAGAAGACTACAAGGATGGACAGGACTGCAAAGCTGGAATGGAAGTTCCCCAAGATAAAGGTTTCTACAGTCCGGGTCGCCCGGGTCAGGGACAGGACCCGACCGAAAGCGGTAGCAAAAGCCAGGACGAAGGCCAGACCGCCATAGGTCTTGACGGATTCACAGAGCATAGGGACCAATTCATCGATCTTCATGGTCTTGTAGATAAAGAGGGAAACAATCAGGGCGTAGAATACAGAAACCGTCGCTGCTTCTGTAGGAGTAGTGAATCCCGTATAGATCCCCCCCAGTACGATCACCGGGCAGAGCAGCGCCCAAAAGCTGTCTTTGAAGAGTTTCATGAAGCCTTCCGCTGCCAGTTCGTCCATCCGAGCCTTGATTTTCTCTTTGTCTTCGCCATTTTTAGCACAGTAGTACACGGCATAGGCCATCAAAGCCACCCCGATCAGGATACCGGGAAGTACGCCGCCCAAGAACAAGTCCCCAGTGGAGACCCCAGTAGCCAGGGAATACAGGACAAAGGGAATAGATGGAGGGATGATGACTCCCAAACCGCCGGCTACAGCGATCAGCCCAGCACTCCAGGTCTTGTCATACCCTAGATCTGTCAGGAAAGGGACGCACATAGCCCCTACCGCAGCGGTGGTAGCCGGACCGGATCCGGAAATAGCCCCGTAGAACAGACAAGTGAGGATCACCGCACAGGGCAGTCCGCCGGTGAAATGACCAGCAAAGTAAGCAAAGAAGTTGAACAGCTTCCGAGAAATCCCTCCCTTGGCCATGATCACACCGCCCAAGATGAACAGCGGGACGGCCAGGATCGGCGTGGAATTGGCTCCAGAAAATGTATTGTTCAGGAGCTGTACAATGGAACCACCTTTATGGAGGATCTCGATAGGTGCCACCGATCCCAGGATCATGCTGACACTGATGGGAATGGACACGGCGATAGCAATCAAGAATACTGCAAATACCATTACGGCTGCCATGTTCAATCATCTCCTTCCTGTGCCATGCTGGCTTCTTTGGCCGCATCCTGCATGGTCTGTTCGATGGTGCTCAGCTCTTTCTTATGGAAATCCCGCACATGGATGATGATCATTTGGATTCCCCGCAGGGCCCCCAGGAAAAAACCGATGACCATGACGGCATAGACAAAGGCCATGGACCACTGCATAGCCGGAGAAATTTCCCGGCTCCGGGCGATGTTGTTATACACATCGATGGAGTAATATCCCAGGAAAGCCATACTGGCCGCCGTAATGACATCCACTGCCAAGTTGATGACTTTCTTCAGGAGATCCGGAAGGAGGTCTTTCAGGACTCCTACCCGAAGCATGTTTTCCATCCGGATGGTATAAGGCAGAGAAATGAACACACTCCAGATCCACATGAACCGGCAGAATTCTTCGGCCCAAGTCAGGGAACTCATCCCCGGGATCTTCCGTACAATAACCTGCAGCATGCTGACACAGGCAATCAGCACCAGCATGACGACCAGAAAGGTCTCCTCCAGGTGTTTATCCAGCCAACGAATGACTTTCATGATCCTATTGCCTCCTTTGTACTGGTTTATTTCTGTTCGTTCCGTTCTGCCAGGATATCCAGCAGTTCCTGCCGCATCACTTCAACAGGCGCCTTCTTCCCAGTCCACAGCTCGATCTGGGCTGTTCCCTGATACAGGCTCATGCTCAGGCCGTTCAGGACCTTGCAGCCTGCTGCTTCCGCATCGAGCAGGAATTGTGTCTTGGCCGGATTGTAGCAGGCATCGAAGAAGAACTGCCCCTCCTTGATATATTCTTTGGGCAGGGGGCTCTTGCCGATACTCTTGCCCATCCCTACGCCGCTGGCATTGAGGACGATGTCGCAGGCGGCCAGCTTAGAATACTCTCCATGAGGTACGAATTCCGCCACGCGGCTGAAATTGTTGTTGATATCGTCTACCAGGGACCTGGCACTTTCTTCGAAGAGGTCCGTGATATAGATCTTCGGGGCTCCATGATAAGCCAGGATGGAACACATGGCCCGTCCGGCTCCTCCCCCACCGAAACAGAAGAATACTTTCTCTTCCACTTTGATGCCGGCTTCTACCAGGGCCTGATAGAACCCGACGCCATCGGTGTTGTACCCTTTCAGCCGTCCGTCCGGCAGTTTCACAACGGTATTGCTGGACCCCATCTTGGCACACAGGGGATCCAACTCATCTAAATACTCCAGGACCTTCACCTTGTTGGGCTTGGTCACAGCAAACCCGGCAAAAGGCATGTAGCGCAGCCCGTTGACGATATCTCCCAAATGCTCATTCCCTGCGACCGTATAGAAATAAATCAGATTGAGTCCGGCTGCTTCATACCCTTTGTTTTGCATCCGAGCGGCAAAAGACTGTGCCAGAGGGTCCCCGATCAGCGTAATCATACGAGTTTCGATATCCGGTATCATATGCATTCCATTCCTTTCTGAATTCAATTACTGGTCAACCAGTTGGATTATTTCTTTCGCATGGGCCAGGCACCGTTCTATATGCCCCATGGCACCATATTGATGGATATATTCCTCATTGGGAAGCTCGATAGAACAAGGATTCTTAGGCAAAGCCTGGAGGATCGGCACCAGCGGTATGGCCCCCAGTCCGGGGTACTCCCTTCGAGCCCGCATGATTTCCGTCCGATCCCGCAGATAATAATCCTTTGGACAATCACAAAGGTGGATCAGGCCAAACCGTTCCGGTGCGATGGCCCGGATGGCTTCAGGAGTATCCTGGGCCCAGAACACATAGAGCATATCCAGGAACAGTTTCAGATTCGGAGCTTTGACTTTTTCCTGCAGCCGGGCAACTCCTGCCAGATCATGGATGGCCGAGGAAGCCGGATACTCCAAATTCACATTCATCCCGAATTCCTGGGCCTGCTCACAGATCCTACCAAAAGCTTCCACCGCAAAATCCTGGTTTTCCGTCCAGCAGCTGGAAAGGACTTCTGTTGCCCCCAGCTCTGCGCCTTTTTCAAATTCTGCCCGGTAATCCAAGGGTAGATCTTCTCGGACCCGGACCAGTTCGATATCCAGCACTTTCATCCCGGTTGTTTGCAGTGTCCTGCGGATTTCCGCAAACAGTTCCTTTTCCCGGATCAAATCGTTCTGAGGTTCCCCCAGCTGTCCCATGGGAATCGTCCGCAGGCTGACTGTATCATAACCGGCTTCTGCTGCCATCCGGATTTGATCGACGGCTTCGATGCCGGGGACCGTCAAATACGCCAACGAAAATTTTCTTGCCATCGGTTTTCCCCCTTTGGCAGTTTCTATTGCAAGACTAAAGATACAACTTGGAATTATCAGTCTTTTCTTAAAAAGATTTTAAGTCCTGCTTACCGCCTTGCTGCAGAATCCGCCAGAATTATTAGTGAAATCGATATCTTCAGTGCATTTCGTATTTTCATTATAGCCTGAGCCGTCGGATGAATCTAATGGGACTTATGCATCTATCGATGAATAAAATTCATATCTTATTTTAATCATAGACTGTCTCTATCACCATTTCTCCGTCCATTCCAAAGAGCCAGTCTCTATGCGACTAGAAAGGAACCTGTTCTCTATGCCCTGTTTTTCAATAGTTTCTTTCAATGCAAAAAAAATCTCTTACAGAAAGAGGTTCCTCTTCCTGTAAGAGATTTTTGGGTAGATGCCCCGAAACGATTGGCTGGTTCTGGGTTTTAGCAGACAAATCATGAAAGAAATTCACTTTTTACAGATCACTGAGCTTGTGATGCCTCTTTCCCCAACTCTTCTACCAATAGGGTCCCCAGGCCTCCCGTCTGGGCATCGATCTGTTTGTATAAGTTTCTCACGCTGGGCTGATCTTTCACTTCTTCGTAAAACTCCGGGGGATAAGCCACCAGGGTCATGCCTTTTTTCTGGAGCTTCTCCTTGCAGTCCCGGTCCACCTGGACCAGGGTGGGCGCCAGTTCCCCCATGGCTTCCTGGACAGCTTCTTGCAGCACTTCCTGATAAGGATCTGGCAGGCTGTCATAGGCTTTTTTGTTCAGCACCATTTCGTTGGCATAGAGGATCACATTGGTTTCCGCCACGTAATTCTGGACTTCGTTGAAATTGGCGGAGACAATGGTATCAGCTGCGTTTTCTTCCGCATCCACGATGCCGCTCTGGAGGGAGAAGTACAGTTCCGGCCAGGCCAGCGGCGTGGGATTAGCCCCTAAGGCTGACCAGAAAGCCATATGGTTCCGATTGCTCATGGTGCGGATTTTCAGCCCCCTGAAGTCCTCCACCGTCTTCACAGGCCGGTTGGACGTCATCAGACGGTATGTCCCGTTCTGGAGGGTCCCCAGGTAATGGAGCCCTGCCCTATCATACGCTGCCGCCAATTTTTCCCGAAAGGGGCCCGGTCCGTTCAACACCCGGTCGATGGTCTTTCCATCGTAAGGAGCAAAGACCATGGGCAGGTCGAATACCGCTCCTTCCGGCACAAAGGCCGTCACCGGTGCCATCTGCCCTACCACCAGCTGGATATCATTGGCCCGGAGCTGCCGGAGCAGGTCTTCGTCTCCGCCCAGTTCCGCATTGGGATGGTAATCGATGGTGAACCGTCCTCCGGTCTTTTCTTCGACTTTCCGGGTTACCAGCTCCCCGAACCGCTGGCCTACAGATCCCTTGCCGGAGGAATCTCCCCCCACCAGCACCACTTTGGGCAGGTTCCCATAGGGGCCTGCTTCCTTTCCCTTGTTGTCTGCTGCAGGCGCCTTTCCACAGGCGGCGGCCCCCAGGAGAAGCACCGCCCCCAAGCAGGCTGCGGCTGCTTTTTTCCATAGTATATTCATGGCTGTTCCGTCCTTTCTTCGGTATGTCTTACCACAGTGCCGGCAGAAAAGTGGAAAAAGCCGGTATATAGGTAACTCCCACCAGGGCTGCCAGGAAAGCGATGATGAAGGGAACAGATTTCCGGGCTACGCTCATGGGCTGCTTCCCTGCAATGTTCCCGGCCACGAACAGATCCAGGCCGAATGGCGGTGTAGCCAGACCGATGGACAGACAGCACACCAGCACCACTCCCAGATGGATGGGATCCACTCCCAATTTCTTGCAGGCAGGGAGCAGTACCGGCACCAGGATGATGATGGCCGGCCCTGTATCCATCACCATGCCCAGGAGCAGGAAGACCACCACCAGCACGGTGAGCACGGCTACTCCGGAAGTGAAATTCCCCAGGATGAAGCTTTCCACCACTTTGGTGGCCCGAGTCATGGACAGCACCCGGCCAAAGGCCGTGGCAAAAGCCAGGACGAAAGCCAGGCCCCCATAGGTACGGACCGATTCCCGGAGCATGGGCAGGATATCCCCCACCGTCATGGTCTTATACACAAAAAGAGATACCAGCAAGGCATAGAACACAGAGACTGCCGCCGCTTCCGTAGGAGTGGTGAAGCCGGTATAGATCCCTCCCAGCACGATCACTGGGCAAAGGAGCGCCCAGAAACTCTCTCGGAACAAGTGGAAAAAGCCCCTCCGAGACAGCTCTTCCATCCGTTCCCGAACTTTTGCCGTATCCTCTCCGTTCCGGAGACAATGGATGACCGCATAGGCCATCAAAGCCAGTCCTACCAAGAGCCCGGGGATGATCCCGGCCAGGAACAGCTTGCCGGTGGAAACGCCAGTAGCCAGGGAATACAGGACAAAAGGAATGGAAGGGGGGATGATCACCCCCAGGCCCCCAGCTACGGCAATCAGCCCGGCACTCCAGGTCTTATCATAGCCCAGTTCCGTCAAAAAAGGGACGCACATGGCCCCTACCGCAGCGGTAGTCGCCGGACCGGACCCTGAAATGGCCCCATAGAACAAACAGGTAAGGATCACAGCACAGGGCAGTCCCCCAGGGAACCGTCCGGCAAAAAAAGCGAAAAAATCGAACAGCTTCCGGGAAATCCCTCCCTTGGCCATGATCACCCCGCCCAAGATGAACAAAGGAACCGCCAGGATCGGTGTGGAATTGGCTCCTGAAAAGGCATTGTTCAGCACCTGCCCCATGGTGCCTCCCTGATGGAACAGGGCGATGGGAGCCGTGGCCCCCAGGATCATGCTGATCCCAATGGGCAGGGACAGGGCAATGGCCAGCAAGAAAACAGAAAAAATCAGTACGGCGGACAAGTTCAGTCATCCCCTTCCTGCGCCAAGGCTGCTTCCTCAGCAGCATCATGCATCGTCTGTTCCAGGGTGGACAGTTCTTTTTCCTGGAAATGCTGGATATGGAACCAGAGCATCTGGACAGACCGCACGGCTGCCAGGAAGAATCCCAGCACCATGAAGCTGTACACAAAGGCCATGGACCACTGCATGGCAGGAGAAATTTCCTGGCTTTCGGCGATCACCGACACCACTTTCACTGCATACAGGCACAGGACCCCCATACAGCCCAGGGTAACTGCATCGACCGCCAGATTCAGCATCTTCCGGAGGGTTTCCGGAAGCATGTCCTTCAATACCCCTACCCGGAGCATACTGTCCATCCGGATGGTATAGGGCAGGGATAGAAAAACGCTCCAGATCCACAGGAACCGGCACAATTCTTCTGCCCAGGTGAGAGACGCTATGCCCGGGATTTTCCGGACAATGACCTGGAGCATGGTAATGCCGGCAATGAGGACCAGCATCACCACCAGGAAGGTCTCTTCCAAGTGCAGATCCAGCCAGTAGATCAGAGCGTTCAGGGATTTCTTTTGTTGTACTGCCTTACTGCTTTCCTTCATCGTTTCCATGATATTCTCTCCATCCTACTTTCCTACTTGGGTGCAGGGATCTTATTCCTGCTGCTTTTTTTCTTCCAGGATTTTCTCCAGTTCCTGGCGCATGGCTTCTACCGGAGCCTTCTGCCCTGACCACAGTTCTACCTGGGCCGTCCCCTGGTACAGGCTCATGGTCAGTCCGTTCAGTACGGGACACCCAGCTTTTTCCGCATTTTCCAGGAAGCGGGTCCGGGCTGGATTGTAACAGGCATCGAAATAGAACTGGCCAGGCCGGATGTATTCCGGAGGCAAAGGGGTCTGCCCTATGGTCTTCCCCATGCCCACACCGCTGGCATTGATCACAGCCCCTGCATCCTTTACCTGCGAAAAATCCCCATAGGGGACAAATTCCGCCACCGGAGCAAACTTTCCGTTGATATCTGCCGTCAGGCTCCGGGCACTTTCCTCCAGGATGTCCGTAATCAGGATCCGGCCGGCTCCATGGTACGCCAAAGCCGAACAGATGGCCCTGCCGGCGCCTCCGCTGCCGAAGCAGAAGAAGGTCCGCCCGCTGACGCTGACACCGGCTTCCTCCAGGGCCTTAGAAAACCCCGTGCCGTCCGTATTGTACCCTTTCAGCCGCCCGTCCGGCAGCTTTACCACTGTATTGCTGGACCCCATCTTGGCACACAGAGGATCCAATTCGTCCAGATATTCCAGGACCTTTACCTTGTTGGGCTTGGTCACCGCAAACCCGGCAAAAGGCATGTGCCGCAGCCCCTGGATGATTTCTCCCAAGTGTCCATTCCCAGTCACCGTGTAGAAATACACCAGGTTCAGCCCCGCCGCTTCATATCCTCGGTTCTGCATCCGGGCTGCAAAGGACTGGGCCAGAGGGTCTCCCAACAAGGTGATGAAACGGGTGTGGATATCGATCTGCATTTTCTACCATCCTACTTTCCTGCCATGCGGAACATTTCTCGCATTTTGTATACATTCATGATGTTTCCCATTTTAGGCTTGTAATGCTGTTTTGTCAATGACTTCCCTACAGCATCCCGCCCATCCGGATATAGAGATAGAACAGCGGCACGATCAGGACGATATAGGAAGCCGTGGTGAGGATGAAAGCCGCTATGGTCAGATCCACATCCAGCTGGAACAGGGTAGCGGTGACCACCGCATTGATGGCCACAGGGGCCGCTGCATCCAACAGGATTGTCCCCAGGAGTGCCTGGCTGGTGAAATGCAGCCGGGCAAGGCTATAGATCATGACTGGCACCACCAGGAATTTCAGGGGGAGCATACCCAGGATCTTCCGGTAGAAGTTCCGAGCCTCTCCGAAATCCAGCTGATACCCTACCGGAAGGAAGGCGATCCATGCCCGTATATGGATCAGGACAGGAAACAGCTGTTTCAGGAATTCCGGTTCCGGGACAGCCTGCCAATGGAGCCACAGCCCGGCTGCCATCCCCAGGACCCCCAGCTGCTTGGGAGTCAGGAGCACTTTGCGGAGGTTGAAATGGAACCCAGTCCCCACTTTTTTCTGGAGGTAGCGGTTCCGGTAATACTGAGCCAAAGGGAAAGCGAATACCACCATCAGGATGTTCTGAGGCGTGGCAAAGAGCTGGGTATAAGCAAAACCTGCCTGGCCGAAGATCATGTAGGAAGCCAGGCCTGCCATGGTCCCGATGTTGCTGAGCATACTGGCCATGACATAACTCCCTTTCTGGAGATCATCGGGCATTTTCCGGGTAAAGAAAGCAGCCGCCAGCCCGCCGGAGAGAAACGCGGTGAGGAGGCTCAGGGCCGGGATCAGGATCAGGGCCCAGTCGATGGGGAGCAGCCAGAAGCTTAGCAGATTCATGGTGGTGAGGAGGCCGATCACATTGACCAGCATCAGGAACCGGCAGCCCCGATCGTCCATCCAGCCCCGGTGCCGGAACAGGAATCCCAAGGTCAGAGGACAGAGCACATCCACCAACAGCTGGAGTATTTTTTCGATTCCCATAGGTTCCCCTTCTTCCTCTAGTTTACAATATCACTATTATATCATACTTTATCCTTTTCCATTGTCTCATTCCCTGTAAAAGAAAAGGAGCATAAAAAAAAAGCCCTTGAGAAACAAGGGCCAAATGAGGGGCAACTTTAACTTACAAACTGATTATAACACTCTTGTATACATTATGCAAGATATTTTCAGTTTTTTCACAGTAATTTTATTTATCGGTTAATTCATATGATGTTGGTATGGATAAGAAAGGCGGGGCTATTGCTCATGCAACAAGCCCCTATTTCCCATAATCCTGCCCCACATAGATTACCACGTCTCCGCTGCCAGGACTGACAGCCCCCTGGAGCAGCCGATAATCAAAAGGCAGGTTCTCCACCCGTTCTTCTGCCTCCCGGCTCCCGGCATTGATCAAGACCTGGGTCCGTTCCATGATATTCCCTGCAGTCACCCCTATCACCGTAAACCCCACTTGTCTGGCATCCCCTGCCGCCGAAGCTCCGGCCTGGGGATTGCCGCTGCAGTTCACGATGGAGACCCGGAGGGACCGCTTCCGGGGGGCCGGTACGTTAGAACCGCCCGCAGCCCGGGATCCCGTTCCCTTCGTTTGGGGATTTTCAGTTCCATGCTTTTCCGTATCCATCTTCCGGGACTGTTCCACTGCTTTCTTCAGTTCTTGGCTCCGGACCTGGATCTGCCTTTTTTCTCCGTTGCCGGCCACGCTGTTGGTCCCCAGGAGGGCGTCGTATTTCTTCTTGGCAATCTGAGCAGCCAGCTTATAGCTCTCCCCTGGCTGCACGCCCTGGAACTGGGCCACCTGCTGACGCAGGGCCATCATATTGGGGATCCAGTAACTGATATCGTCCAGATAGGCAGGGCTCCCTTGGACCATAGCGGTTTCCAGCTGGGAGGTCCCAGAAACATTCTTAGCGAAGGTCACCAGGAGGGAAGCCAGGTCCGTCACCGAAAGATCCGTTTCGATGCTCTGGTACAAGGTCCGAGCGATTTCTGGAGCCCGGCTCAGGAGGCTGGCAGAGCGGAGCCTGGCAAAGACGGCCTTCATGAATTTCTGCTGCCGGGCCACCCGTCCGATATCTCCTTCTTCATCCCGATACCGGACGTATTGGATGGCCGTAGTCCCATCCATATGCTGCCGACCCGGCTGGAGATTGATCACCAGACCATTTTCCCCATCGTAAGGATCCGTATACTGCATGGGTTCTTCTACATCGATATCCACCCCGCCGATGGCATCCACCAGCTTGATGAATCCCTGGAAATCCACCAGCACATAGTTATTGATCTGGATCCCCAGGAAATTTTCCAGAGTCTTCCGGCTCAGTTCCTGGCCTCCGTAGGCATAGGCATGGTTCACCTTGTCCCAGCCGTGGCCGGGAATAGGGACCAGGGTATCCCGGGGCACTGATAAAAGAGCCGCCTGGTTCCGGGAAGTATCCAACATGGTGACAAAAAGGGTATCCGAACGGCCGGTATCCCCGCTCCGCCGGTCCACTCCCAAGACCATGATGTTCCGTTTACCATGGAGCTGGGCCACTTGGGCAGGGCGTTCTGGTTTTTCCGGACGCAGGAGGAAAAAGCCTGCAATAGCTACCAAAAAAGCTGTGATGCCTGCAATGAGCACTTTATATTTTGCCAGCATGATGGATCTCCTTTAAACGTTACATTTCGTCGTTTTTTCTTTTCCCTCCTTTATTATACCGTAAAAAAGAATTGGATGCATCAAGAAAAGGGGGTGTTGCCCGTTGCGTGCAACACCCCCAGTCACGGGCCGCGGGTCGCGAGCCTGGACGTTTAAACCGTTTGTTCTTTTTTCATATGATGATGAGACAAAATCGACTGATATCTGTAAAACTGGACCTTCGGTCAGCACCAACAAGCCCGCGACTCAAGGCTCGCGACTCGTGACCCTCATCACTTCGCTTCTTCCACCGCCTCTGCCATTTCCCTGACGTACTGCTTCACTGGCTCCACGCAGTCTTTGCCGTACTGGGCGCAGAGTTTCACGATGGCGCTGCCCACGATAGCTCCGTCGCTGATTGCCGCCATTTCCTTGGCCTGTTCCGGAGTAGAGATCCCGAAGCCCACGGCAATGGGTCTGTCAGACACTTCCCGGATCTTCTCCACGATTTCCTTCAGATTGGTGGTGATCTCTTTCCGCACTCCGGTGACCCCCAGGGAAGAAACCAGGTAAATGTACCCCTGGGCTTCTCTGGCAATGCTCTGGATCCGCTGATGGGAGGTGGGGGCGATCATGGAGATGATCTCCACCCCGTATTTTTCCGCTTCCGGAGCGATGGTAGCCTTTTCTTCATAGGGCACATCGGGCACGATGACTCCGTCGATCTTCACGTCCCGGCACTGCTGGAAGAATTTTTCCCGGCCGTAGGTGAAGATGGGGTTCGCATAAGTCAGGAACACCATGGGGATCTGTGTCTTTTCCCGGACCCGGGCCAGCATGGCGAAGATGTCCTTGATTTTGGTCCCGGCTGCCAGGGCCCGGGTATCCGCCTCCAGGATCACCGGTCCTTCCGCAGTAGGATCAGAAAAAGGGATGCCGATTTCAATGAGGCCGGCCCCCGCTTCTTCCATGGCATAGATCAGTTTTTCCGTGGTGGCCAGGTCCGGATCCCCGGCGGTAATGAAGGGAATGAACAGCTTCCCCTGTTTCTTGAATGCATCAGTAATCCTAGTCATGCAGGTCAACCCCCTTGTATCTGGCAATAGCAGCCACGTCCTTGTCTCCCCGGCCGGACAGATTCACTACGATGATCTTATCCTTGGGCAGGGTGGGTGCCAGTTTCATGGCATAGGCCACCGCATGGGCACTTTCGATGGCCGGAATGATGCCTTCCGTCCGGGACAGATATTCAAAAGCTTCCACCGATTCGTCGTCGGTGATGGGCACGTACTGGGCACGGCCCGTATCATACAGGTTGGCGTGTTCCGGCCCGATCCCCGGGTAATCCAGACCGGCGGAAATAGAATACACCGGAGCGATCTGCCCGTCTTCATCCTGGAGGAAATAGGATTCCATCCCATGGAAGATCCCCGGTTTCCCCCGGGCGATGGTGGCGGCGGTTTCCGCGGTGTTCACTCCCCGGCCAGCGGCTTCCACCCCGATCAGCTGGACTTCCTTGTCTGGGATAAAATCGTAGAACAGGCCGATGGCATTACTGCCGCCCCCTACGCAGGCCATGACCACATCGGGAAGCCGGCCTTCTTTTTCCAGCATCTGGGCTTTCACTTCTTCCCCGATGATCTTCTGGAAATCACGGACGATGGTAGGATAGGGATGGGGCCCCATACAGGATCCAAGCACATAGAAGGTATTTTCCACATTGGTGCACCAATCCCGCATGGCCTCGCTGACCGCGTCCTTCAGGGTACCGGTGCCAGTGGTCACAGGCACCACTTTGGCCCCCAAAAGTTCCATCCGGTACACGTTCAGGGCCTGGCGGATGGTGTCTTCCTTGCCCATGTACACTTCACATTCCAGACCCATGAGAGCCGCCACGGTAGCGGTGGCCACCCCGTGCTGGCCGGCACCAGTTTCGGCGATGACCCGTTTCTTGCCCATTTTCTTGGCCAAGAGGCACTGGCCCAGGGCGTTGTTGATCTTGTGGGCCCCGGTGTGGTTCAGGTCTTCCCGTTTCAGATAGATCTTGGCACCGCCCAGATCCTTGGTCATCTTCTCTGCATAGTACAGCAGGCTGGGCCGGTTGGCATAGTCATGGTACAGGGTCCGCAGTTCCTGGAGGAATTCCGGATCATCTTTGAAACGGTTGTAGGCTTCGTCCAGCTGCAGCACTGCGTTCATCAGGGTTTCCGATACATATTGGCCGCCGTGTCTGCCAAATCTTCCATTGCTCATGATTCTTCCTCTTTTCTTACAGCGCTCACAAAAGCGCGGATTTTATTTTCATCTTTCGTTCCAGCGGTCTCGATGCCGCTGCTAGTATCCACTCCAAAGGGATGGCATTCATCAATGGCTGCCCGTACATTTTCCGGATCCAGCCCCCCGGCCAGGAAAAAGGGTTTTGGGAACCGGGCCTGCCGGAGCAAGCTGTGGTCGAAGGTTTTCCCCAGCCCTCCGAACTGGCTGCCGGAAAAGGTATCCAGCAAGAAATAATCGCAATCATACCGGTCCAGGTCCCGGAGGCTTTCCGGACCCTGTACCCGGATCACCCGGATGAGGGGAGCCTTTGTCCGCTCTCGGAGGGCCTTCACATAGGCTTCGTCTTCTTCTCCATGGAGCTGGATCAGCTGGATGGTGCCCCAGTTGGCCAGATTCGCAGGTTCTTCTACCGGAGCCTTTATGAAGACGCCCACGGCCGCAATGGCCGGGTCCAGCTGCCGGCGGAGGTTTTCCGCCTGTTCCGCCGTCACCTGCCGCCTGCCGGGGGCGAAAACGAAGCCGGCATAATCCGGTTTGGCCCGGTTCACCATAGCCACATCTTCCCGCCGCCGGAGCCCGCAGAGTTTGATTTTCGTCACAGAGCCTCACCCCGCAGTTCTGCCAGGGCGGCTTTCATATCCTGGCTCCGCATGAGGGTTTCCCCGATGAGCACTCCGTTGACCCCGGCCTGTTCCAGTTGGGCGGTCTGCTGTCGGCTTTTGATGCCGCTTTCCGCCACAAAAGGGATATCCACTGGTACCAGGGACCGGAGCCGGAGACTATTGCCGATGTCCACGGTGAAATCCTTCAGGTTCCGATTGTTCACCCCGATGACCCGTGCCCCGGACCGAAGGACCCGTTCCACTTCTCCTTCATCATGGGCTTCTACCAGGGCATCCATACCCAGGCTTTCTGCCATCAGCCGGTATTCCTCCAGCTGGCTGTCGCTGAGGATGGCGGCGATCAGCAGGATGGCATCGGCCCCCAGGGTCCTGGCCTGGTACACCATATATTCATCGATGGTGAAGTCCTTCCGGAGCAGGGGCGTTGCCACCGCCTGGCGGATTTCCTGGAGATACCGGTCGCTGCCCAGGAAATAATCCGTTTCCGTCAGGACGGAAATAGCGGCGGCTCCCAGTGCTTCATACTGTCGGGCAATGGCCACATAGGGGAAATCCGGGGCAATGAGCCCTTTGGAAGGAGAGGCTTTCTTCACTTCAGTAATGAAGTTCAGTCCCGGTTTCTCCAGAGCCTTCCGGAAGCAGCCGGCCCGGTCCCGGGGCAGAGCTTCCGCTTCCCGCCGGAGGGTGAAGAAATCCTTTTTCTTTTTCTGTTTTTCCACCCGCTGCCGGGTGGCTTCTGCCAGGGTATCCAGGATCATGTTCCCCACCTTCCGTTTATTCGTTGCTCACTTTGACAACTTTTTCCAGGGCCGCCAGGGCTTTGCCGCTGTCAATGAGTTCCCCGGCCAGCTTCACCCCGCCGGCAAGGGTATCCGCCTTCCCGGCCACGAACAGGCCGGCCCCGGCATTCAGGAGCACCGCATTCCGCTTGGTGCCCTGGAGTTTCCCGGACAGGATATCCCGGGTGATCCGGGCGTTTTCTTCCGGTGCGCCCCCGATCAGGTCTTCTTTCTTCCCGGGGACCAGACCGAAATCTTCCGGCCGGATCACCGAAGACCGGTAGTACCCGTCCCGGAGTTCACAGATGGTGGTGGGCCCATTGGGGGAGATTTCGTCCAGTTTTTCCTGTCCGTAGGCCACCAGGCCCCGCTTCACCCCCAGAGAGCACAACACCTTGGCCAGGGGTTCCACCAGGTATCCGTCATAAACCCCCAGCAGGAACATTTCCGGTTTGGCCGGGTTGGTGAGGGGCCCCAGGATGTTGAACACCGTCCGGAACCCCAGTTCCTTCCGGATGGGCCCCACATACTTCATGGCCGCATGGTATTTCTGGGCGAACAGGAAGCAGAAATTGGTTTCTTGCAGCATCTTCAGGGCCAGGGCCGGATCCTGCTGGATGTTCACCCCCAGGGCTTCCAGACAGTCCGCGGTACCGCACAGGGAAGAAGCGGCCCGGTTCCCATGTTTGGCCACCTTCACCCCGCCGGCGGCCAGCACCATAGCGGAAGTGGTGGAAATGTTGAAGGAATGGGCTCCGTCCCCGCCAGTCCCTACGATTTCCATGACTTCCATGCCAGGATGGGGCACGGGAGTCGCCAGGGACCGCATGGCTTCCGCACAGCCGGAGATTTCATCGATGGTCTCCGCTTTGGTGCTCTTGGTGGATAGAGCCGCCAGGAAGGCAGCATTCTGGGTGGCTGTAGTCTTACCTCCCATGATTTCCAGCATCACTTCTTTGGCTTCGTTATAGGTCAGGTCCCCTTTGTTGACCAGTTTGATGATGGCTTCTTTGATCATGATAATTGCCTCGCTTTCATGCTTTTTCGATTTTCAGATCCAGGAAATTCCGGATGATGGCCATGCCTTCCGGTGTCAGGATGGATTCCGGATGGAACTGGAGCCCGTAGATGGGATATTCCCGGTGTTCCACCGCCATCACTTCTCCGTCCGCCGTAGTGGCGGTAGCTTTCAATACTTCAGGCATCGTATCCGGGTCGATGGCCAGGGAATGGTACCGGCCCACCAGGATCTGCTCTGGCAGGCCCTTGAACAAAGGAGAGGTCCGGTCCAGGGTCACCGTGGACTGCTTCCCGTGCATCAGCTGCCGGGCGTAGGTCACAGTCCCTCCGAACACTTCTCCGATGGCCTGATGACCCAGGCACACTCCCAGGATGGGAAATTCCCCTTTCAGCTCCCGGAGGGCCGGTTCGCAGACCCCTGCATCGCAGGGCCGGCCAGGACCCGGGGACAGGATCAAATGGTCCGGATGGAGCTTCCGGATGCCATCCACTGTAATGGCATCGTTCCGGACCACCCGGATGTCCGGGTCCAGGGTGCCCATGTATTGATACAGATTGTAGGTAAAGCTGTCGTAGTTGTCGATGATCAGTTCCATTTCATGCCTCCGTGGTTGCTTCCAGAGCCTGCCGTACAGCCGCTGCTTTGTTGATGGTTTCCATGAATTCATCTTCCACTTTGGAGTCGGCCACGATGCCGCTGCCGGTCTGGAAGGAAACCGTATCACCGTATTTCACCGCGGTACGGATCACGATGCAGATGTCCATGTTCCCGGCAAAATCCAGGTAGCCCATACCCCCGCCGTAAGGCCCCCGCCGTTCCGGTTCCAGTCCGTCCAGGATTTCACAGGCCCGGACTTTCGGCGCCCCGGAAAGGGTCCCGGCCGGGAAAGCGGCACACAAGGTATCGATGGCGTCCTTGTCTTCCTTCAGGGTACCGGTGACCCGGGTGGTCATATGCATCACATGGGAGAATTTCTTCACCAGCAGGTGGTCATGGACCTTCACAGACCCGAATTCCGCCACCTTACCCACATCGTTCCGGGCCAGATCCACCAGCATATTGTGTTCCGCCAGCTCCTTGGGATCCGTCTGCATATCCCGTTCCAGGGCATTGTCCTCCTCTTCCGTCCGGCCTCTTCGCCGGGTACCGGCAATGGGCATGGAAGTGATTTCCCGTCCCTGGACCTTGATCAGGGTTTCTGGAGAGGATCCGGCGATTTCCACCTTGTCGTTCTTCAGCAGTACCATGTACTGGGAAGGATTGGTGGTCCGGAGGATCCGGTACATGTTGAACAGATCCTGGTCATAGGAAGCAGAGAACCGCTGGGAATACACCGCCTGGAAAATGTCTCCCTGCCGGATATGTTCCTTGATCTTTTCTACATTATCGGCATAAGTTTCCCTGTCCTGGTTGCTGGTGATTTCGCCCAGCCGAGCCGGGGTGAATTCCGGAGGAGCCACCGGCTGGCGGACCAGGGCTTCCATGGCATCCAGGTTCTTCTGAGCTTTGGCGTAGTTCCCTTCCAGATCGTCGGTCTTGATGTTCACGATCAGGTACATTTTCTGGAGCACCCGGTCGAAAGCGATCACTTTGTCGAAGAGCATCAGGTCAAAATCTGGAAAAGCCGTGGCCTTGGCCGGGTCGAAATGGAGGCTGGGCTCACAGTACTGGAAGAAATCGTAGGAGAAGTACCCCACGAACCCTCCCGTAAAAGGTGGTAATCCAGGGATCGTGGGCACCCGATAAGCCTTCAGGATGGACCGGAGAGCTTCCAGGGGCTGTTTGGGATCCACTGGGATCTGGCTGCCGGCAAATTCCACCTGGGCGCCCTGGTCCTTGGCCTGGAGCCGGGCAATGGGGTCAAATCCGATGAAAGAATACCGGCCGGCTTGGTCATTCTGTTCCAGGCTTTCCAGCAGGAAATACCGGTTGCTTTCCTTCCGCACCAGGCTCACCAGGCCGATGGGAGTAGCCGTGTCCGCCAGGATTTCCCGGACCACCGGCACCGCCGCATATCCTTGGGCCAGGGCTTTGATTTCTTCCAGACTCTGTTGTTTCATTTCTGTTCCTCCTCACTGCTAAAAGAAAAGTATCCGGGCTGATCATTCCACCCGGATACCTGGATTGCAAAACCTATCGCTGCAATAAAAAACACCTGTCCTCCTACAAGGACAGGTGTCATAACCTGCGGTACCACCCTGTAATGGAGCCGGAGCCCCACACCTCAAGCAGAATGCCAACACATTCCTCACCGGTAACGTCGGTGCTGCGTCGCGGGATACTTTCCGAAGATTTCATCGCGCCCTCAGTGGTCCATTTGTCAGACTGCCACGATCCGGCTCTCAGCTTCCCGGACTCTCTGTGCGCACATTTTCTGGCGTTATCTCCACCTCAAAGGTTTCTGGTTCGTATTGAATTGATGGTTGTATAGTAGCACTGACGGAATTGCTTGTCAACTATTTTTCCTAAAAAGTGTAAATTTGTAACTTTTTGTATCTCTTTTAACATTCTTTCGGACTTTTGTTGTCCTGTACACTACTCTTTCTCATATACGTCAGCGTATTCCGGTTTCCGGTCAAACTGGACCCGGGCATAGGAACACTGGGGGATGATCTTCACCCCGGCTTCCCGGGCCATCTCCGCCACCGCCCGGACCAGTTTCCCGGCTAGGCCTTGGCCTCCGTACTGGGGATCCACAATGGTATGGTCCAGGGTCCACACCCCGGGCCGGGTCACCACATACGTGCATTTTCCGATTTCTTCCGCCCCATCATACAGGGCCGCCCGGAATTGTTCCGGTTCCTTTACAAGACGGATGGTTTCCATGTTTTTTCTCCTTTCAAGGCCTGGCCGCTGAAGCAGCCAGGCCGATCAACGGTAAGCTGTCAAAAATATTTCAGCACTACGTATATCAACAGAGCGATATAAACACGCAGCATATACGATTTTACTTTTTTCTGGGCTTTGCTTTCCAGATTTTTGCTTTCAGTCCACCCCAAAACAAGAAAAAGGACAAGGACCGTCCGGGTCAGATAATGATATACCATTCCCCATTGTTCCCTATAGCCCACAGCATCAAAGAAAGGCGACAGATAAAAAGCTAGGAGCAGTTCCGCCAGGCCAAGCAGGCCAAACATTACCCGCCAACCTGTTGCCGTTTTTTTCTCTGCAGCCTCCCTTATGACATAATAAAACGTCCGTAGAGCCCCCAGAAGGAAAAAAATACTCATGATCATGGTTTATATGCCTTTATGGTTTTGCAGCCAATGACCATATGATCTCCTGAATTGAACAGGATGTCCATTTTGATTTTTCCGTTTTGCTGCCTTGTGGTGACACTAAAAATATAGGACCCCTTTCCCCAGGGCTCCCGGCAGCTCATGAGAAAAGCATAGATGTCCAGCGCCTCCACCGCGACCCTGGCAGGGGAATCGGCCAGTTGGATCATCAGATCGGCCCGTTTATTTCCGTAATCCAGACTGATGGACAGGATTTCCCCATCATGGAAATTCAGTTCACCAAAATTATATTCATTTTCCATGTTCATGCCTTTCAAGTGGACAGGGCTATTCCTCCACTTTCACCTTCATCCCCACTTTCACATAGGGCTTCAACTTCTGCAGATCTTCATTGACCATCCGGATACAGCCTTCAGAGGCCCGGGTGCCGATGGAAGCCGGGTCGTGGGTGCCGTGGATGCCGATACCGTCCCATTTTCCCTTGCTCAAGTTACGGGTATCCAGGCTGATGAACCAGGGACCGTAGGCGTGCTGGATCACCCCTTTGCCGTCATGGAAATCGTGGGACCAGCTGGAAGCATCGATGATTTCATCCACCGGAAAGGTTCCCTCCGGGGTCTTCCTATCTCCGCTCACCTGCTTCTGCCCAGGATTCTCCCCCAGGGCCACCGGCCATTTGGCCACTGGATTCCCATGATCCAGGAGATACAGGGTGAACTCCCCTTTTTTGATCAGCAGAGAGTAGTCATGGGGTTCCGGGGTTTGGCGAATCTCCCCGGTAACAGCTGTCTCAGCCGGGGGTGCAGCTGCCTGTTCCGCCTTCTGGCTGTTCCGGCAGCCTTTGATGCCAAACCCCACCGCCAGGAGCAGGACCAGGAGAAAAAAGACACCCCAGGCTGGACCTTTCCATCTCCGCTTTTGATAAGCGTCGTGATATTTTCCCATGGTCTTCCCCTCCCTTCCTGCAGCCGGTTACAGACGCCGGCAGAACTGGGTCGAAACATACCCAGTTTGGCCGTTATCCCGTTTCACCTGGTACCAGTTGTTCTTCCGCCCGGTGATCTCTACGGTTTCGCCTTCCTCGAAGTAGTCCACGATATCCGTATTCGTTCCCGCACCGGCCCGGAGCCGCACGTCGGTACCGGTGATCTTCCCATAAGATTTCTTGGTCTCTTGCTGGGACTTTTCTCCCTGGCCAGCCGCCTTGGCTTTGGACTGTTCCTTGGGAACCTCCTGCTTTTTCTCTTCCTGTGTCACCGACGTTTTGGGTCCAGCCGTACTTTTTCCATCCTTCTGCTGGGCAAAGAAGATTCCCGCCCCTGTCGCCAACAGGAGCAGCAGGACCACACCGGCGATCCATTTTTTCTTTCCGCTGCCTTGGGACGGGACCCGCTGGGGTTGGAAGGCGGCTGCCCCTTTCAGTCCTGGCTGATTTCCGCTGTTCCCCGGCTGTCCGCTACCGGCCTCTCCAGCTTTCGGCTGAGCCGATGCCGCAGGGTTCCCTACCGGAGTACCGCAGACCGGGCAGAATTTTTCCTCTTCACTAAGCTGATTCCCACAATGGGGACAATACTTGGCCATCTGTTTTTCCTCCCGCCCCTTTAGTCTGCATCCTTATCATTGATCTTGGTAGATTTGATCTGGACACTGATCAGGGTGGGGTCCTTTTGTTTCACGATCCCTACACATTTCCCCTTCACATTGACGAAATCGCCGGTCTTCAGGCTGTTGACGATGCTGGCCCGTTTAGCCGGCACATCCACCAGCACCTGATAGGTCTTGCCGCCGTTATTCTTGCTTTCCAGGGTGACGCTGTAATTCTGGGAATTGTTGAACTGCCCCTTCCACTTCACCTTGCCGGAAAGCTGGACAGTCTTGCCCTTGTATTTCTTATCTCCCGCACCTTGATCCCGGATATAATCATTGACCATTTCGTTGGATTTCACTTCGATGGGCTTACTGCTGCCCCCAAAGGCAAAGAAAAGGCCCAATATCACCACGATAGCTCCGACGATAGCCAGGATCTTCTTTTTCTTTCCATTGCCTTCGGGTGGCGCTGGAGGCATCTGGAAATTCTGGAAGCCCCTATTTCCCCCGCCGTTCTGGCCTTCCTTCACCGTTTCTGCCACCACCACTTCGGTGGAAGTTACTGGAGCCTGCTCAGGCTCGGCTGCTGATCCGGCGCCTCCCGGCGTTCCCTCCGCCGGTTTGGCTTCTTTCAGCCGGTTTCCGCATTCGGTGCAGAAATCATTGTCCGCCGGGTTCACATGGCCGCATTTGGGACATTTCACCACCGGGTCCTGTTTGGCGCCACACTGGACACAGAACAAGGCATCATCTTTCAGTTCGCAGCCGCACTGTTTGCATTTCTTAGACATAACCATATCCCTCCGTTCCGGAAACCGGCAAAGCCCGGGATTCCGTCATTTTCTTTCTGATTCTTATTATACGCAGAAAAAGGGGAATAGGAAAGAGGGTGTTGCACGTTGCGTGCAACACCCCGGTCTCATGAGCCGCATAGCGGCTCGGTCTCGGGTCTCGAGCCGAATGAGAAATTTGCAAGCAAATTTTTTGAATGTACAAACCCTAATCTGCTAACGATAAGATATTCGTTTCTATATCCAGCACGATACTGGTTCTACACCTTCAAAAGAACCTGGCCATGGGGACAGGTTCTATCCAACGGCTCGAGACTCACGACTCGAGACCCGAGACCTCAAAAAGAGGCTGTTGCGCATGCAACAGCCCCTCTTTCAGCAGCAGCTCCTACAAATTCCACACAAACGCGGCCAACTGCTTCAGCCCCGGTTCCAGGCTGGTCATGTCCAGTTCTTCCTGGAGGGTGTGGGCGCCCTTCCCTTTGCTGATGCCAAAAGCGATGGCCGGGATGTTTCGGCTGAGAGGGATATTGGCATCGGTACTGCTGGCGCTGAATGCTGTCTGCAGCCCGGCCCGTTTCCGGATCGCGGTGATTCGGTCATAGATTTCGTGATGTCTCACGCCTTCACTGCAGGGGCGCTCTCCCAAGAGCAGGGTCTCGATCTTCACATCCACTCTCTGGTGGGCTTTCAGGATGGCCTGGAAAGAAGCATCCAGCTTTTCCAGCTCCGTATGGGAAACGGACCGCATGTCCACGGTGAATTCTACCTCAGCAGCAATGGAATTCACCGTAGTCCCGCCCTGGATAGTCCCCACATTGTAAGTGGTCCGGGGATCCTGGGGCACCTGGAGGGCATAGAAATCCCGGATGATCCCTGCCGCTTCGTTGATAGCGTTGGCTGCCCCGAAAGCGGCATAGCTGTGTCCCCCGGCGGTGACCACATGGACGGCATAACGCCGGGATCCTACTGCCAGATCCACGAACCGGTCATTGTTCCCGTCCACAGCCATGAAATAGCTCAGCCTGTCCCCAAAGGCATCGGTCAGTGCCCGGCTCCCTTTCAGGTTCCCCAGGCCTTCTTCCCCTACATTGAAGGCAAAGACCGCTGGGGTCCGGAGCTTCAGGTTCAGCATCATCCGGATCAGGAACAGCAGGGCCGCCACATCGGAACTGTTGTCCCCGCAGGAAGGGGCCCTCAGGGTATGGCCGTCGATTTCCGGCATGATCTTCTCCACCCCGGCAAAGACCGTATCCATATGGGCCGTGTACAGGGGGAATTTTTCCACCCCTTCGATGCAGTGAGGATAGATCACATTGCCGGCTTCGTCCTGGTAAGCCCCTTGGGCTCCCACGGCTTTCAGCTGTTCCAGGATCCACTGAGCCTTTTTTTCTTCTCCTCCAGTAGGAGAAGGGATGGTGATCACATCATACAAAGTCTGGATATATTCCGGCATCCGGTTGTGGATATAATCCTCCACCATTTTGCGCAGCACGTCATTCATGGGCATGGCTCCTTTCGTATTTTTCTTCCCTTATTCTACCCCAAATTCTTCCGGAATAAAACTGCCGCCAGCCACAGAGTCAGGACGGCCACCACGGTCATAGGCAGCAGATCCAGGGCAATGGCCCCCAGCCCAGCTCCTTCGAAATAAATCCGGCGGATAGCATCCAAGGCGAACCGGAGAGGATCCCCGTAGGTAAGGAACTGGAGGAATTGAGGCATGTTCCGTACCGGAGTAGCCACCCCGCTCAAAAGGGCATTGGGGATCAGATACACATAGGTGTAGACCTGAACCTGCTGCATAGAGCTGCATACAGAAGAAATACTCAGCCCAATGCCGGTGGAACTGAGAAAATAGATGAACAGCACCAAGTACAGGGTCAGATAGGACCCTTCAAAGGGCACCTGGAACCAGAACAGATCCAGCAGCAGGAGCAGGGTCCCCTGCATCATCCCCACCAGCACTGGGGGAAAAGCTTTCCCGATCAGCAGCACCAAAGGCGGTGCCGGGGTCACCAGCAGCTGTTCGAATGTCCCTTCTTCCCGTTCCCGGGCTACGGACATGCCGGCCAGGAGGATCACCTGGGCAAAGCTCATGAGGCCCAGGATCCCAGGAGCAAAATACCACAGGGTCAGCTGGTTGGGGTTGAACCAGGTCCGGGCTTCCACAGAAAGGGGCGGATGCTGGCCCGTCCGGGCTTCCAGCCACTGCTGGACAACCCGGGAGGTATAGGCGGAAGCCAGGCTGGCGGTCATAGTGTTCCGGCCGTCGGTGATCACTTGGAGCGGGGCCTTTTCACCTCGGGCCAGTTTTTCTTCAAAATCCACCGGGATGGATAGGACCACCATCACTTTTTCCTGATCGATGGGTTCCTGGATCTGGGCTGTATTCTGGATATCTGCCACCCGTTGGAAGAAACGAGTGCCGTCCAGGGTGGCCAGAAGAGAGGTGGAGGCTTCCGAATGGCTTTGGTCCAGCACTGCATAGGTCACATTTTCCACGTTGAAGGTGGCTGTATAGCCGAAGACCACCCCTAGGACCAGGGTGGGAATCACCAGTACATACCGGAAAGCCTTGTCTTTCCAGATGGCCAGCAGTTCTTTCCGGCAGATGCACCGGACCTGCTGACAGAAAAGCTGCCATGGACTCATTTACTCCACCTTCTTTCGAATGGTTTTCAGGGCCAGGCCCAGGAACAGGGCCATGAAGAATACCAGAAACCCGGTCTGGGGCAGGATCACCGGCCACAGATTCCCAGCCAGGAGCAAGGTCTTCAGCACCACCAGATAATGCTTGAAGGGCAGGAATTCCCCGATCCACTGGACCCACTGAGGGGTAGCCCGGAGATCGAATAGGAACCCGGACAGCATGATGCTGGGCAGGAAGCTGACCAGGAGGGCTATCTGGATGGCCATGAACTGGGCCTTGGTCACCACGGAGATCAGCATCCCCATGCCCAGGGCCGTCAAGAGGTACAGGATGGACATGAAAACCACTAGGGCCAGGGAGCCCACCAGAGGCACCTGGAACAGGAATCGGGACAGAATCAGGCACAGGAACACCCCCAGCATGGCGATGCAGAAATAAGGGATCATCTTGGCCACAATGATTTCCCCTTTTTTCACCGGGGTCACAAAAAGGGATTCAAAGGTGCCCCGTTCATATTCCCGGGCCATGACTCCGGCGGTCAAAAGCACCCCCACCAGGGTCACGATCATCAGGATCAGTCCCGGCAGGAAGTACCAGGTGCTTTCATGGGCATCGTTGAACCAGAGCCGGGTCTCCAGGTCCACAGCTCCCATTCCCCGGCTGGCCATCTGCCGGGCGGACCACTGGGCCGCCGCCGTTTCCACATAGCTCTGGACGGTCATGGCGGTTGTGGTATCCGTGCCGTAGAGCAGCAGCTGGAGCCTGCCATCCCCCTGATGGAGCTGCCGGGTGAAATCCGGGGGAACCCGGAGGATGGCATCGATTTTCCGTTGTTCCAATGCCCACACTGCCTGATTCATGCTGGTCAGGTAGGTGGGCTGGAAATACTCCGATCCATCCACGAAATCCACCACCTGCTGAGCTTCCGGGGAAGCATCTTCCAGCACCACTCCGATAGGAGCATGTTTCACATCCAGGCTGATACCGTACCCGATGACCAGGATCAGGATCAGGGGCAGCAGCAGCCCCATGGCCAGGCTGGAATTGTCCCGGAGCACCTCCCGGAACTCCTTTACGGTAAGGGCCCGGATCCGGCGCAGTTTCTCCTTCACGATGCAGCCGCCTCCTCTCCCCGTCCCCGGTGGACGATTTCGATGAACACATCATCCATATTGGCATCGGGCATCCCCAGGTCCGCCCGGATCCGGGTGGGACTCCCCAGCACCAGGCATTTGCCCCGATCCTGGATCATGATCCGGTCACAGTATTCCGCTTCTTCCATGAAGTGGGTGGTGATGATGATGGTGACCCCCCGGCAGGCCAGATCTGTGATCTGCCGCCAGAACATCCGACGGGCCAGGGGATCGATGCCACTGGTGGGTTCATCCAGGAACAGGATCTCCGGTTCCTGGAGCAGGGCACAAGCCATGGACAGCCGCTGTTTGTAACCTCCCGGCAGGTCCCCGGCATTATGTCCCTCCTGCCCGGTGAGCTGGAATTCCTCCAGCACTGCCTGGATCCGCTCCTTCAATTTCTGAGGTGGCAAGCCGTAGATTCCCCCGTAGAACTGGAGATTTTCCAGTACACTGAGTTTGCTGTACAGGGAGAATTTCTGGGACACATAGCCGATCTTGGCCCGGGCCTGGGTACGGGCCGTCCGCAGGTTCTCTCCGGCCACGCTGAGGACTCCGCTGGTAGCAGGCAGCAGACCGCAGAGCATCCGGAAGGTGGTGGTCTTCCCTGCTCCGTTAGGCCCCAGGAGCCCGAAAACCTCTCCTTTGTGGACGTCAAAGGAAGTATGGGACACCGCTGTGAAATCTCCGAATTTCTTTACCAGATCCTTGACGGTGATGCTCACATCATTTTGGGTAGGGTCAGAGGGCACCTTGTCCAGGGGAGCCAGGGAGATCCGTTTTTCCTCCAGGTTGGCCGCCTGGTGGAGCAGGATCATAAACCCGTCTTCCACCCGGGGCGGCACGGCTTTAGGCACCAGATGCCACCGTTCCAGGGCCGGCAGCACCGTTCCCGGATGGGCAGCGATATAACGCACCGTACCGCTCTGGGGCACCGCATCGATGATTTCTTCCTTATCATCCAGCAGAGAGCCCTGGAGCACCCGGTAAGGCAGCCCTCCAGGAGGATCCACTTCAAAGCACTTTCCTGCCGCCACCTGGCTGAGGCCATCCGGAGTCCCGTTGAACAGGATGTTCCCTTCATTGAGCACATACACTTCATCGCACATGGCCGCTTCGTTCATATAGGCCGTACAAACAATGACGCTCAGATGTTCCTCCTGGACCATCTGGTTGATGATGATCCACAGATCCTTCCGGGACAGGGGATCCACCCCTACAGTGGGTTCATCCAGCAGCAACAGATCAGGAGACCGGACCAGGGTACAGGCCAGTCCCAGTTTCTGCTTCATGCCTCCGGACAGCTTCCCGGCCAGTCGGTCAGTAAAGGGGGCCAGTCCGGTCATATCCAGCAGCTTGGCAAAACGGGTTTTCCGCACGTCATCCGGCACCCCGTGGAGGTCCGCATACAGGTCCATGTTCTCCTGGATGGTCAGATCCTCATAGAGGCCGAATTTCTGGGGCATGTAACTGATCCGGGACTGGATTTCCGAGGCGTCCTTCACCGAATCCAGCCCCAGCACCTTCAGGCTTCCTCCGGTGGGATCCATGAGCCCGCAGATCAGCCGCATGGTGGTGGTCTTGCCCGCCCCATCCGGACCGATCAAGGCCGTCATCTTTCCTTTTTTTGCCAGGAAATCGATCTGTTTCAACGCATGGGCCTTTCCCTGCTTATCATCAAAGAGTTTGTCCAGCTTCTCAGCCTGGACCACCCATTCAGTCATGGCTCTGCTCCGTGTCGATTTTCACCGTGGCGGGCATTCCCATCCGCAGCACATTGTCCGGATCGGTCACATAGACACGGACTTCGTACAGCAGGGAAGTACGCAGCTCCGTGGTCTGGACCGTCTTGGGGGTGAATTCCGCCGTGGAGGAAATGTAGCCGATCTGCCCTTCGATGGGAGCCTTGGGATGGCTGTCCGTATAGATCTTGGCCTTCATCCCTTCATAGATCCGGCCCAGATCCTTTTCGCTCACATAGACCCGGACCCATTTCTTAGCGTTCAGGGACAGTTTGAACACCGGTTTCTGAGGAGAAGCCATATCCCCTACTTCCAGCAGCCGGGACCGAATGACCCCATCCGCCGGGGCCTTCAGTTCCGCCTGGCTCAACAGGTAGTCGATGTGCTTGGCATCTTCCTGGAGTGCTTTCAATTGGGCTTCTCCGCCGGCCACGTCTTCTTCCCGGGGACCGGCCTGGGCTTTTTCGTATTCCTGCCGGGCCGCTTCCGCCTGGGCCGCTGTCACGTCCACCTTGGTCCGTGCCGCATCCCGGTCCTGTTTACTGACGGATTTTCCCTGAGAAGAGGCAAAGGCATTCTCCACCCGTGCCAGGTCCTGCCGGGCCTGGTCGGCCTGAGCCGCCGCTTCATCAGCTTTGGCCCGGGCCGCCTCCAGATCTTCTGCCCGGGTGCCGTTGTGGAGTTTGTCCACCACGCTCTGCTGGGCGGCGATCTGGGCCTGTAGCTTGCTCTTCTTGATCTTCAGTTCTTCCGTATCCAGCCGGGCCAGTACCTGGCCCTTTTTGACCTTGTCCCCTTCTTCCACTAGTTCTTCCGCGATCCGGTCACTTTCCCGGAAGGCCACCGCCACTTCCCGTACATCCACATTGCCGTAGAGCGTCAGCTGCCGGGCGGCTTTTTTGGCCTGGTACTGCTGGTATCCGTAGCCTCCCAGCCCGCAGGCCAGCGCCACCACGGCCACCGCTGCTGCCAGTTTCTTTTTATCCTGTAAAAGTGTGTTCCAGAATGCCATCATTTACCCTTCCCTTCTGCCCTGCTGATTTGTGCCTGTTCCCCGTCCGACAAAGGTTTCCAGCCGCCGCCCAGGGCTTTGTACAGATGGATCAGATCCGCCAGTTCCTGGCCCCGGCTCCGGTTCTCCTGCCGTTTCATGGTCAGCAGGGTCCGTTCGCTGTCCAGCACCGGCTGGTAATCGCTGAGTCCCGCCTGGAACCGGTTTTCCGCCAGTCCAAAGGCTCCCTGGGCGTTGTCCACCCCGGCGGACAGCTTGTCCTTCCGCTCTTTTTCCTGGACGATGCCGGTCATGGCGTCCTGGACTTCTCCGGCCGCCTTCAGTACCGTATTTTCATACTGGGCCTGATATTCCCTGGCCCGGGCATCCTGCAGCTTCACATTCTGCCGCAGCTGCCCTCCATGGAACAGGGGAAACGTAAAGGAAGGAGCAATGGCAAAGGAACGGGCCCCGGACCCGAACAGGTTCCCCCCGCCCAAGGTGATCAACCCCAGGAATCCGCCCAGGGTGAACCGGGGCTTCAGCTCGGCCCGTGCTTCTTTGGTCCGGGCAATCTGGGCCTCCAGCCGTTCTTCCGCGGCCCGGATATCCGGACGCTGGCGCATCAGGTTGGCGGGAATGGCATGGTACAGTTCCGGATCGATTTCCGGCAGATCTTCCGGATCCAGAAGATCATTCAGCTGGCCCGGTTCCGTTCCCGTCAGGATGGACAGCCGGGTGAGGGTTTCCTGGATGGCCTGCCGGGTCCTGGGGATTTCCGCCTGGGTATTCTGTTCCTGGGTCCGCATGGCTTCCAGGGGATAGGCACTGATCAGTCCCGCCTGATAGTTGGTCTGGAGCAGATCTGCCTTTTCCCCTTCCAGGGCTGCATGGCGTTCCAGAAGATTCAGATCCTGCTGAAGGGTCCGGAGGGATACATAGTTGAGGGCCGTCTCTGCACTGAGGGTCACCCAGGTACTGTAGAGTGCTGCATGCTGGGCCGCCAGGTTGTGGGCAGCACTCTGCTTCTTGGCTTTCAGCTGTCCAAAGAAATCCGGTTCCCAGGACGCATCGATACCCAGCCCGGCCACGGAAGAATTCCGTTCGGGCGGGTTGATGACCCCGGGATAGGGGCTCATACCGCTGATTTTGTCATTGACCCCCTGGGGGGCTTCATAACGGCCATAGGTCCCTCCCACGTTCAGCCAGGGCAGGGCTTCCCCTTTGCTGATGCCCAGCTGGGCCCGGGCTTCTTCCACCCGTGCCTGGGCCGCCCGGAGATCCCGGTTGTTCTTCAGGGACAGATCGATCAGAGCATCCAGTTTGGGATCCTGGAAGGTCTTCCACCAGTCTGCCAGCTGCTGTTCTGTCAGAGAGGCCTCCGGCGTAGTCCGGTCATAAGCTACCGGATATTTCTGGGCCAGTTCCGTCCAGGAGGGCATTTTTTCTGCTTTGGGCTGAGGATCTTTTTTCCCTGCCAGCACCGTCTGCATCAGCCCCGGTGCCAGGGTCAGGGAAAGGCCCACAGCCATAGGTTTCCACCATTTCATGGCCATCGCTCCCATCTGTATCGATAAGATAATTATTTGTTCGATTAATTATACATTTCTATTATAGCCCAAAACTGGCTCAGTGACAAGGTGGAGAAAAAGGGGTTGCACAATCCGAAAAGTTTTGCTATACTTCGTTTTAGTTAGCAAGCCCTAACTAAAATGGCTTATTTATTTCTATAAAGCTTTTTTATTTTATTCCTTGATTAGTCATTACTAACTTTTGAGGAGGTCCACTCTATGACCATCACGCTGGAAAAAGAACTGGTGCGCCAGTGCGCACCCACCCTGGCCGGGCTGAAAGCAGCCAGCCTGTTCCGCTTTGTGTTCCGACCGGAAGACAGTCCATTTGCCCAGATTGCCGAAATCCGCCGCAGCCTGGAACCCAAGGAAATTCATCTGGAAGTCCTGAGCTATGACTGTATCCGGCAGAGTGCCCTCCTGTATGTGTACCGCCCCCACCGGCTCAGCATCCTTCTCCAGGATCCGGAAAGCAGATCCTTCCTGAATCGCCAGGGCTACGGGGGTACCACCTGTCGGGAGATCCTGGACCAGATGGCCCTACGCCTGGCACGGCGGGACCCCTTCCCCCATGAAATCGGCATCCTGCTAGACTATCCTCTGGAAGATGTGAAAGCCTATATGGCCTCCCCCCGGGACAAAGGTGTTTGTTCCGGGTGCTGGAAGGCCTACGGAAACCGGGAACGGGCTGCTTGTTATTTTGCCAAATGCCAGAAATGCACCCGGATCTACTGGCGCTGTTACCGCGCCGGCACTCCCCTGAGCAAGCTGGCAGTGGCTTAAATAAAATGTTTGTCAGCCGGCCTGGCCGGCGGAAAGGATGGATTGAAATGAGCAAAATCGCAGTGGTATTCTGGAGCGGCACCGGCAATACGGAAGCCATGGCCAAAGCCGTGGAAGAAGGGGCCAAAGGCAAGGGGGCAGAAGTGGTGGAATACAATGCCGCCGCTTTTTCTTCTGGTGATGTGGCTCAATACGACGCCATTGCCTTCGGCTGCCCGGCCATGGGGGCGGAAGTCCTGGAAGAAGGAGAATTCCAGCCCATGTGGGATGAAGTCAAAGGCAGCCTGAAAGGCAAAAAAATCGCTCTGTTCGGCTCTTACGGCTGGGGCAGCGGGGAATGGATGGACAACTGGAAAGCCGAAGCGGAAGGAGAAGGAGCCATTCTGGCCGCCACCCCTGTCATGGCCAACAACGCTCCGGACGATGAAGCCCTGGCTCAATGCAAAGGGTTAGGAGAAGCGTTGGCGTAAAAAAACAGGATAAGGGGGTGTTGCACAAGCAACACCCCCTTTGATTTGCTTGTATATTCTGAATTTCTTAATCCATATTGACAAACTAGGAAATAAAAAGTAGAATTGAACCAATTTCAAAATCCATCTGCGATGAAGGAAAAGAGTAAGGAAAGGAAACTGGGGCAGCGAGCCCGGACAGTGGAAGCGGGTACAGCGTACTTTCCCCAAGTGCATTCTGGAGCAGGCAAGGCTGAAAATAGTAGGCCTTCCGGGTACGCCCGTTACCGCGTGCAGAGTAAAAGAAAAGATACTCTCAAAGGCCAGGGCGGTGACGTTTTGGCGAAGTTGGGTGGAACACGGTCAGATCGTCCCATGTGCAGAAGAAGCACAGGGGACGATTTTTTTATTCGGCTTATTAGGAGGCAGCCATGATCAAATTCATCGATATCTGTAAAACTTATACAAGCAAGAAGCAAACTGTCCAGGCCCTGGATCATGTGAACCTGACCATCCAAGACGGGGACATCTACGGCATCATCGGACTCTCCGGCGCCGGGAAATCCACCCTGCTCAGCATGATCAACGGGCTGGAGGTCCCCACTTCCGGATCCGTCCTGGTGGACGGGGTGGACATCCCCAAACTTTCCTTTTCAGAGATGCTCCAGAAACGCCGGAAGATCGGCATGATCTTCCAGCAGTTCGAACTGCTGGATTCCAAGACCGTCCGGCACAACATCTCACTGCCCCTGATCATCGCCGGGGAAGACAGGAAAACCATCGAAGCCAAAGTGGACAAGATGCTGGAGTTCGTCCAGCTGGAAGACAAGGCGGATGTATATCCGGACCAGCTTTCCGGAGGACAGAAGCAGCGGGTGGGCATTGCCCGGGCCCTGATCACGGAACCCTCCATCCTACTCTGCGATGAAGCCACCAGTGCCCTGGATCCGGATACCATGGAATCCATCCTGGATTTATTGAAAGAAATCAACCGCAAGCTCCACATCACCATTGTCATGGTCACCCACCAGATCTACGCCATCCAAAAGATCTGCCACAATGTAGCCGTCATGGAAAACGGGCGGGTCATCGAAGAAGGCAATGTATTCGACATCTTCAGCAATCCCCAGCAGCGGATCACCCAGAACTTCGTCCGCAGCGTGATCCCCGATCAGATCACGCCGGCCGTCTGCAGCCGGGTCCGCAGCGAAGAAGCGGATAATTACGAAATCCTCCGGCTGAAATTCACGGGGGACAACGCCCTGGGAGACCTGGTCTATCAGATCAACCGGAAATTCCTTAACGTACGGACCCGGATCATCCATGCCATGGTCACAGAACTGGATGAACAGACCCTGGGGATCCTGATTCTCCAGGTCATTGGCCCAGAAGAAGAGATCCAAGCTGTAGAAGCTTTCTGTAAAGAAAACCGAGTCCTTTGTGAAGAGGTGAAATGCCAATATGGATTATGAATCGATCATAAATCTGGCGAAAGAACACTTTTACCAGCTCCACCGCCACCCGGAACTGTCCGGAGAAGAATTCGAGACCACCCGGCATATCAAAGAGTTCTTGGACCGCCACGGCATCCCCTATTACGACCTGCCTCTGGCAACCGGTGTAGTGGCCCACTTGGGAAACGGACAGGGACCTGTGGCAGCCCTGCGCTGTGATATCGATGCCCTGCCCCTCCAGGAAGAGACCGGCCTGCCCTACCAGTCGGAAGTCCCCGGCTACATGCATGCCTGCGGCCATGATTTCCACACCGCCAATCTCCTGGGGACGGCCCTGGCCCTGCAAGCCGGCGGGCCCATCGAGGGTACCCTGAAACTGATTTTCCAGCCGGCAGAAGAGAAATTGAACGGAGCCCTGAAGATTTTGGAAACCGGGATCCTGGACGATGTACAGGTGATCTTCGGGCTCCACTGCTGTGCCGCCTATGGACGGGGAACGGTCATCTCCCGCCCCGGTTTCATGAACGGAGCAGTGGATGAATTCCAGGTGTCTTTCCAGGGAAAAGGCAGCCATGCCTGCCGGCCCCATCTCAGCGCGGATCCGGTCATCATGCTGGGCCAGTTCATTGCCTCGGCGCAGACCATCGTCAGCCGCAACCGGCCTCCTTTCCATCCTATGATCGTAGGCATTGGCCATGTGGAAAGCGGCAGCGCCGCCAATATCATCCCCGACAAGGCCTTTGCAGAAGGGACCATCCGCTCTTTGTACCCAGAAGACAGGACCATGGCCAAAGAACGGCTGCAGACCTTGGCGGAAGGGATCGGCCGGGATTTTGGAGGATCCGCCAGTATCCGTTTCTTAGAAGGTCCCCCTGCCACCAACAATACGGCGGATTGGGTGGACTTCGTCCGGGCGACCGCCTGCCAATGCAGTCTGCCCTTTGCAGAGGCCCCCGACTCGCTTTCCGGAGAAGATTTCGCTTTCTATCAGCAAAAGATCCCCGGGGCTTTCATCCAGATGGGAACGGGAATCGGTCCCATGATGCACAATTCCCATTTCGCCATCGATCCGGAAACCTTCCGGCAATCCATTCCCTTCAGTGCAGCCCTTCTCCGGCAGGCCTTAGCAAAGCTGTCTGCCGGCAGCCGGCCCTGCACCCTTTCCTGAAAGAGGTGACCTATAATGTTTGCCAATTTACCCTGGGGCGATTTGGCCCAGGCTCTTGAAAGTACCTTGTTCATGGTGGGCTTTTCCCTTGTAGTAGGCACCATCCTGGCCACCATCCTAGCGCTCGTCCTGGTCCTGACCAATGAAGGAGGCCTTTTGGAGAACAAAGTGGTCTATACCCTTTTGAACTCTGTGGTCAGCTTTTTCCGCAGCCTTCCCTTCATCATCCTGATGACCTTCATCTTTCCTTTCACCAAGTTCATCGTAGGCACGAGGATCGGCGTAAAAGCTGCTCTGGTCCCCCTGGTGGTGTTCATCGTCCCCAGTCTGGCCCGTCTCTATGAAAACTCCCTGCTGGGGGTGGATAAAGGGATCATCCGTGCCGCCAAAGCCATGGGCGCCAATTACTTCCAGATCGTCCGTTATTTCATCCTGCCGGAAGCCAAAAGCTCCATGATCCTATCTACCACCATCGGCACCATCGGCCTGATTTCCGCCTCTGCCCAGGCCGGTGTCATCGGTGCCGGCGGGATCGGGGACATGGCCCTGACCTACGGCTATGAACGGATGGATGTGCCAGTGATGCTGGCCACCGTATTCATCCTGGTGGTGTTTGTCCAAATCGTCCAGTTCCTGGGCAATTATTTCTCCAAACGGGCCCGGAACCATTAAAAAAGGAGTTGTTCATGATGAATCTGACTGTATTCCGTAAAAAAAACCTGCTGAAGCTAGCTAGTGTCCTGGCCCTCAGCACCCTGCTCCTGGCTGCGGCCGGCTGCGGCAGTTCCAGCAAAGAAGCTTCTTCCGGCAAAGCCAAGGAAACCAAAGAACTGAAGTACCGGGTGATGCCCACCGCCACTTCTGACCTTTTCGATGGAGGTATCAAACCCATCCTAGAGAAGAAGGGCTATAAACTGACCCCGGTGAAGATCACCGATTCCATCCAGCGGGAAATGGCCCTGGATGAAGGGAAGATCGATTTCCATGTGGATGCCCACAAGGCCTGGATCGACCAGGTGAACAAGAGCAAAGGGACCCACCTGACCGCCATCCTGCCCCTGCCCACCGTGCCCACTGCCATTTATGGTGGCAGCAAGAAGACCCTTGAAGAAGTGGCTCCGGGAGATGTGATTGCCATCCCCAATGATGCTTCCAACCTGGCCCGTGCTTATCAGCTGCTGGAACAGCTGGGCTGGATCAAACTGGATCCCAGCAAGGACAAAGACCATGTGACCGGGAAAGACATCGTGGAAAATCCCAAAAACCTCCAGTTCAAAGAAATGAAGGGACCGTCCATCAACACCATCCGGTCCGATGTGGCCTACATCATCCTGAGAGGTTCCGACGCCTACAACGCCAAGATCGATTTCAAGAGCGCTCTGTTCGCCGAAAATCCTGATTCTATCAAGGATTCCATGCGGATTGCCCTCTGCATTGCAGATAAGAACAAGGACGCCCAGTGGGTGAAAGACATCATCGAAGCGTACAAATCTCCGGAATTCAAGGAATATGTAAAGAAAACCGGCAGTTTCTGGATCCTTCCAGACTACATGAAATAATGAGAAATGACATTACAGCGATAAACAAAAGGAGGAAATGAAAATGGCAATGAATTTAACAGGTTCCTGGGTAGCTATGCCCATCCCTTTCAAAAAGAATGGTGACATCGATTTCGACGGATTCAAGGTCCTGATCGACCGGCAGATCCAATACGGGACCAATCAGCTTTTCGTCCTGGGCTCCGCAGCGGAAGTCACCCTGCTGACCCCGGATGAAAAAAAGGAGATCATCAAACAGACCATCAAGATCGTGGATCATCGGATCCCCGTCTTCTTCAGTGCCGCTTCCAATGACACCCAGGGTGAGATCGAAATGGCCAAATTTGAAGAAGAACAGGGGGCAGACGGTGTCATCTTTACGGTTCCCCCTTACGTATTGATTCCTCAGGAAGACGCCTTCAAGCATCTGGATACGGTGATGAGCGCCACCAGCCTGCCGGTGGGGATCTACAACAACCCCTCCCGCTTGGGCGTCCAGGTAGAACCGGAAACCATTGCCCGTCTGGCGGAACGCCACCCCAATTTCGTAGTGGATAAGGAAGCCACCGGCAGCAACTACCAGCTGGTCCAAGTCCAGCGGCTAACCAAAGGGAAAGTCAAGATCATGTGCTGCGACTCCCCCTATTACTCCATCGTCCTGCCCACCCTGGCCGTAGGCGGCACCGGCCTGGCCAACATCGGCGGGAATATCATCCCGGAAGAAGCGGCTAAGTATGCCCGTCCTTGGACCAGCATCGATATCGTCAATGAAGGCCGGGAAGAATACTTCAAGTACTTCCCCCTGCTCTGCGAACTGTACGAAGTCTCCAATCCAGTGGTGATCAAGGCCGCCCTGAATCTCCTGGGCCTGCCTGGAGGCTATGTCCGCCGTCCCTACCAGGATTATGACGGAGAAGGGCTGAAACGGCTGGAGAAGATCATGACAGAACTGGGCGTCATAGAAAAATACAGCGTGAAATAAATGACGGAGTTTGCAGAAGTCTTCGTCGACCAGGGCCAGGATATCCGGAAGACCATCGAAGCCTTCGTCATCGAAAAAGGCTGGAAAGAAGTGATCGTGGTCAATGCCATCGGGTCTGTGAAAGACCTAATCCTGGCCGCACCCATCCGCAACGAACTTCCCCTGAAAGTGGGCCGGACCCCCTGCTATGGTGCCGCGGAGATCCTTTCCTTCACTGGAGAGATCATGGTCAAGGATCGGATGGATCCCCAGCTCCGCCAGGTATATCCGGATACGGACAGTCCTCTCTTCATCCACATCCACGCCAGCTGCGCCAGAGCCGGCGGACAGGTCATGGGAGGAGGACTCTGGGGCGGCACAGCCTTCCGGAGCCTGCGAGTGTTCCTTCGGCCGTTGGAATGAAGGGAATGGCCTATTCTCCGCACCGTTACGGACACCGTCCTTGGAAAGCTGGTATTGCATAAAAAACGGGGCTGTGGAAACTGTCGGCCCTTGCTTGTCGACAGTTTCCCACAGCTCTTTTTTTACCCTTTAACTCCCAGACTGTGAGGTAGAGATGGACAAAAAAGTAAAAGAAGTATTCAACCGGACGCTGGCTCCTTTTCCAGGGGTGAAATGGGCCTGCTGTCCTTTGGATTTCTCCCAGTGGAAAGAATCCGGGAAATACAATTACGCCCTGCTGATCTATGCTCCCTACGATGAAATCATGACCATCTGGAAATATAAGGAACCTCGGCAGGCAGCCCAGAAGAAGCGCCGTTCCGCGGCCATGAAGGAGGTTGCCGCTGCGTTGGAAGGAGCAGCCAAGGCAGCTGGGATTCCTTTCCTGATTCCGCCAGTGACCCGGGACAATATGTCCCCTCCTTACAAAATGAGCCTCTCCAGCAAAGAAGTGGGCGTCCGTTCCGGGGTAGGCTGGATCGGCCGCAGCGATCTGCTGATCACCTATGACTACGGACCCCGGATCGAAACGGTCAGTGCCGTATTCTATGCGGACCAGATGGAAACCCGGCCTCCTGTCACAAAGAACCAATGCGGAGACTGCAACCTCTGCGTCAAAGCCTGTCCCTTCCATCTGATCACTGGCAAGGCCTGGAAGGAAGGCACGCCCCGGGAAGAACTCTTAGACTACCACAACTGCAGCGTCCAGCGGGATCTCCTGGGTCGGAAGATGGGACTGGGCCGGAAATTCATGTGTGCCCGCTGCCTGCTGGCCTGTCCCGTAGGCGTAGAAAATATCCAGAAACTGCACGCATCCCTGGAAAGAAAGGAGGAAGATGGATGTACTGCCTGTTCTGCCGATTCGTGAACCGGGAACTCCCCTGCCGCATCGTCTATGAAACGGACCAAGTGCTGGCCTACCAAGATTGGAACCAGTGGGCCGAGCTCCACATCATCGTATTCCCCAAAGCCCATATCGGGCTGAAGGACAAGGATATGGATGCCTATCAGCAGGCGGTGTCTGCTGTAGAAGCCGCTGTGCTGGAAATCGAAAGGATCTGCGGCATGGCAAAGGTCTTCCAGGTCATCCGCTGTGAGCGAGAACCCCATATCACCCAGAATCTGGACTATTTCCACTACCATATCCTGGGCAGTACCGACCCAGAGGCCCAGCCTCCAACAGATCTATGAACCCTTTCTCTTTGCAGAAAGGAAAACAAAAGAAACAAGAGGTGAATCTTCATGAAATGGAAAAAATCCTGACGGTCCTGGCTCTGTCCGCAGTCACCGCAGGTCTCCTAGCCGGCTGCGGCAACGACTCCAAGAAAACGGCGGAAGCCCCTGCTGGCTCAGCCAAAGTCCTGAAATACCGCAGGATGCCCACCGCTACATCCGACCTGTTCGAAGCCGGCATCAAACCTCTCCTGGAGAAAAAAGGCTATAAACTGGAAGCCGTGGGCATCAAAGATTCGGTACAGCGGGAAATGGCCCTGGAAGAAGGCCAGATCGATTTCCATATGGATGCCAATCCCAATTGGCTGGATGCCATCAATGCCAGCAAGGGGACCCATCTGATCGGAGTGCTTGAGATTCCCACCGTCCCCACTGGCCTTTATGCCGGCAGCAAGACATCCCTGGATGCGGTTGCCGATGGAGACACGGTGATCATCCCTAATGACGCCTCCAACCTGGCTCGCTCCTACCAGCTGCTGGAACGGCTGGGCTGGATCAAATTGAATCCCTCCATCAACAAGAACCAAGCTACCAAAACGGATATCGTAGAAAATCCCAAACATCTCCAGTTCCGGGAGATGAAGGGTCCCACCATTGCCAATATCCGTTCTGATGCTGCCTACATCGTCCTGAGAGGGTCCGATGCCTACAATGCCAAGATCGATTTCAGTTCCGCCCTGTTCCCGGAATCCGCGGATACTATGAACCCCCGGATGCGCATGTGTCTCAGCATCCAGGAAAAGAATAAGGAGCAGCCGTGGGTCAAAGACCTGATCGAAGCCTATAAGTCTCCAGAATTCAAGAAATTCATGGAAACCCAGAGCAAGATCTGGATCCTGCCGGATTATTTGAAATAGAGGAAGAGGCTGTTGCACGTCCTGTGCAACACCCCCGGTCTCATAAGCCGCATAGCGGCTCGGTCTCGGGTCTCGAGTCTCGAGCCGAATGAGAAATTTGCAAGCAAATTTTTTGAATGCACAAACCCTAATCTGCTAACGATAAGATATTCGTTTCTATATCCAGCACGATACTGGTTCTACACCTTCAAAAGAACCTGGCCATGGGGACAGGTTCTATCCAACGGCTCGAGACTCACGACTCGAG